>JAFDDO010000230.1 GCA_019310825.1 Deltaproteobacteria bacterium
GAAGTCCAAGATGAGACATCCCAATTTCATAGAGATCAGGAAAAATGAGAGCGATTCGAAGGCTTACTTCGTCCCAGTCCTTATGGCGGGCATTAATTTCATTGCCAAGGTAACGGCTTGGTCTTCTTATCAAAGGCAGGAAATCTGTTGGTTTCATAGCCGGCCCAAGATAATCCGACGACACTTTATGAGCAAGTGCGATTTATTGTAACCGTTTACGGGGTTACAACGCCCGTTTTACCGCAACCCACCGAACTGTAAGTGTTTACAGGGTGCTGCAGATGCGAGGCGGAGGGTACGCAGACGTACTCCCTGTACTTCAAGTGCCCGACAACAAAGCAGATGCGGTGCCCTGTGAACGCTTAGTTTATTTTCTTCTGTGACCTTGTTGCTAACATAGCTGTTAAGCTGTTAAGCTATTAAGTCAAACAGATCAACAGCTAAAGGCCAGCCTGAAGGGCGCCAAGTGCATAGTATAGGAAATTTCCTTTTTAGACACGGATTACACGGATACCTACGGATTAGGCAGTGAAATCCGTGTCAGTAATTTTTTAAATTCGCCCGAAAGGGGCTAATTTAAAGGCAGGGAGAAGGTATAATCCTATGGGGAAAACAATAAATGTAGGTCTGCTGGGTTTTGGGACTGTTGGGAGTGGTACGGCCAGGATTTTGTTGGAACAATCAGAACTTTTAGAGCAACGCACTGGTACAAGTATAAGGCTTGCTCGAATCTGTGACATGGACATTACTACTTCCAGGGGTTTTCCAGTACCCTCTGAGATCCTCACTGATGATGTGAGATCCCTCCTTGACGACCCGGAGCTAGACATATTTATTGAGCTAATAGGGGGTCTTGAGCCGGCCAGGACCTTTGTGCTTGAGGCTATTCAAAAAGGAAAGCATGTTATTACGGCAAACAAGGCCCTGCTTGCAGCTCACGGCCATGAGATTTTTGATGCGGCAGCAAGATATGGGGTTGAGCTTGGGTTTGAGGCCAGTGTGGGTGGCGGAATACCTGTTGTTAAGGCAGTAAAAGAGGGCCTTGTGGCAAACCGTCTTCACACGGTCATGGGTATAATGAATGGTACTGCCAACTATATCCTTACTAGGATGACCGAAGAGGACATGGCCTTTCAAGACGTGCTGGCAGATGCGCAGCGCCTTGGCTATGCTGAGGCGGATCCTGCCTATGATGTTGAGGGTATTGATACAGCCCACAAGCTTGTTATCATGGCCATGCTGGCTTTTGGTACCCCCGTGGAACTTTCAGATATTTACATAGAAGGTATATCAAGACTCTCGCCCCTGGATATTTCCTTCGCAAAGGAATTTGGATACAGAATCAAGCTTCTCGCCATTGCAAGAAACGGCAGTGATGGGCTTGAACTGAGAGTCCATCCCACCATGATCCCGTCAGAGCACCTGCTGGCACAGGTTGGAGGAGTCTACAATGCCTTTTACTTCATTGGTGATTCGGCAGGAAAGGTGTTGCTGTACGGCCTGGGAGCCGGGCAGATGCCAACAGGCAGCGCGGTTGTGGCTGATGTGGTGGATGTGGCCAGAAATATGGCCGGGGGAGCTGTTGGAAGGGTAGCATCCTTAGGACTTCCATATGATACGCTTAAGCCCCTGAAAAAAAGTCCTATGGATTCTTTGAAAGGTTGTTATTATTTTCGATTTTCGGTTATGGATAGGCCAAAAGTCCTTGCCCGGATATCCGGAATTCTGGGGGATATGGGTATCAGCATAGCCTCGGTCGTGCAGAAGGGACGGGGCATGGAGTCATCGGTTTCTTTAGTGATGCTGACCCATGAGGCCTACGAGGCCAAGGTGCGCGAAGCATTAAAGCAAATTGGCTCACTTGACGTAATTTCTGGTGAAACCATGGTCATCCGCATCGAAAATCTTAAAAACCTTGAGCAATTGAAGGATTTAGCACCTTAGTTCTAAATTTCGTGTTTTTTGTGGCAGAATATTTTCAAGTTAATTGAGTTTAAAGTGCCTAAAGTATCTAAAGTTGTGGTATGCGCTTTCAGCACGGTTAATATAAATCGATAGAGCGAAGCAACACCTTAACTTCAGGCACTTTAATTCCTAAATTTTATTTAAGAAGGAGTTCTGTTGTGACCGACGTCAACACAATAAATGTTGCGGAATCTACTGACCAGACTCAAGGCTTACCCAAGATGGAACTTCCGGCTTCGAAGTATGTAATACTGATTGGAGACGGCATGGCTGATTTACCTATTGACGATTTGGGGGGTAAGACTGTTTTAGAGAAGGCAAGGACTCCTGCCATGGATCTCTTGGCCAAGTTGGGGGAACTGGGCAGAGTGCTTACCATTCCCGAGGGTTTCCCCCTGGGTAGCGATGTAGCCAATATGTCACTCATGGGTTATTCACCAAAAAAGTTTTATACGGGCCGAGGACCTCTGGAGGCCGCTGCCATGGGTATCCAGATGAATCCCGAAGATGTGGCCTTCAGGTGCAATCTGGTTACTTTGAGATTCCGAGAAGGCAGGGTCTATATGGAAGACTACAGTGCTGGCCACATAAGCACCAAGGAAGCTCACATGCTCATAGAGGACTTAGCCCCATTAGTGTCCAGTC
>JAFDDO010000076.1 GCA_019310825.1 Deltaproteobacteria bacterium
TTTCAAAGGACGCTTGTTTGGCCCTGTAACTACCCGGCCCCTCCGGCCATTATCAAAGAGGACATCCACTGCCTCCTGAAGCATCCTTTTTTCATTCCGGACGATGATGTCCGGGGCGTCCAGCTCTTTGAGCTTTTTGAGTCGATTATTCCGATTGATGACCCTGCGATAAAGGTCATTGAGATCAGATGTAGCAAATCGGCCCCCATCCAAGGGAACCAGAGGTCTCAGATCTGGAGGAAGGACCGGTATAACGCTCAGTATCATCCATTCAGGCTGGTTACCTGAATCCCGAAAGGCCTGGACCACCCGCAATCGCTTGCCAAGCTTCTTTCTTTTGGCCTCTGAACGGGTCTTGATCATCTCTCCCCGAAGTTCCACGGACATGGCATCCAGGTCAAGGCGCTTCAACATCAAATGTATTGCTTCTGCTCCTATATCTACCTGAAACTTATCACCAAATTGCTCATAATTTTTATAATAGGCCTCATCGGACATAAGGGTGCCCACAGAGATCTCAGGCATCTCCGATTCGATCACTATGTGTGACTCGAAGTACAGGACCCTTTCGAGCTCTTTCAAACTCAAATCCAGAAGAGCACCAATTTTGCTGGGAAGGCTCTTTAAGAACCATATATGAGCTACCGGATCTGCCAGGGAAATGTGGGCCATTCGCTCCCGCCGGACTTTTGACTGGATGACCTCAACTCCGCATTTTTCGCAGATGACGCCTCGGTGCTTCATGCGCTTGTACTTTCCGCACAGGCACTCATAATCCTTTACCGGGCCAAATATCTTGGCACAAAAAAGGCCTTCCCGTTCCGGCTTAAAAGTCCGGTAGTTGATCGTCTCAGGTTGCTTTACCTCTCCATTTGACCATCCGAGAATTTTCTCGGGAGAGGCCAGAGAAATCTTGACTGATTTAAAGCTCAAAGGATCTTTTGGCTTTGTAAAAAGAGAAAGAATATCTTCCATTCAGTAAAACCCCCGTATCACTCCTGCAACTCTACATCCAAACATAGACCCTGAAGCTCCTTCACCAAGACATTAAAGGACTCAGGAAGACCTGCCTCAAGAAAATTATTGCCCTTGACGATCTTTTCATACATCCTGGATCTTCCGACTACGTCGTCGGACTTGACTGTCAGGAACTCCTGAAGAGAGTATGCCGCGCCGTAGGCCTCCATGGCCCATACTTCCATCTCACCCAATCGCTGGCCCCCAAACTGAGCCTTTCCTCCAAGGGGCTGCTGCGTGACCAAGGAATATGGACCGGTAGAGCGGGCATGTATCTTATCATCCACTAAGTGGTGAAGTTTCAATACATACATGATCCCGACAGTGACCGGCTCGGCTATAGCCTCTCCCGTATAGCCATCGTAAAGAATCACCTCGCCAAGTTCTGATTGTCCTGACTCTACCAGGAGCTTACGGATTTGTTCCTCATCTGCTCCATCAAACACCGGAGATGCAACCGGTACGCCCTGTTCAAGGCTCAAGGCAAGATTCCGTAACTGTTCGTCATCCATGCCGCTTATCAAGGCGTTCAGCTCGTCTTTCGAATAGATATTGGCCATTTTTTTCTTGACTTTGTCGATCTTATAATCTTTTGCCAACTCAGCGAGTTGTGCTCCCAGATTTTTTGCAGCCCAACCTAGATGGACCTCCAAAATCTGACCCACATTCATCCGTGAAGGTACACCCAGGGGATTTAAAACAATGTCAACCGGCGTACCGTCTTCAAAATATGGCATATCCTCTACCGGCACGATAGTAGAAACCACGCCCTTGTTTCCATGACGTCCTGCCATCTTGTCGCCTACGGCCAGCTTCCGCTTCATTGCCACACAGACCCTAACCATCTTAATCACACCAGGAGGAAGATCATCCCCTTTCTTCAGACGCTCAATTTTACACTCAAAGTAGTTAGTTATTCGTTGGACTTCGCCCTCATACCAGGATAGCACATCACTCACTACAGGCATCAAGCCCCTGCTACCCTCCAGCATGAGATCTCTCAGACGACGGATGGGTATTTTCCGGAGCATATCACCTGTGATCTCCTGCCCGGCCTCAAGATATACCTTGCCTCTACTGTCTATTATAGAAACCGACGCCTTATGACCCTTGAGATGACTCTCTAGCTTCTTAAGAGCAGTCCGGAGAATCACATTGATCTCGTCTGCCTGATCATTAAGCACACGTGCTATTTCAAAATCTTCGATAGCCTGAATCCGTTCGTCCTTTTCCACACCTCTGCGGCAAAAAACCTTGGCCTCTGTCACTATACCCTGGATTCCCGGTGGTACTCTGAGAGATGTATCCTTTACGTCTCCTGCTTTCTCACCAAAGATGGCCCGAAGAAGCTTTTCCTCTGGAGTAAGTTGGGTCTCTCCCTTTGGTGTAATCTTGCCCGCAAGTATATCCCCAGACTTAACCTCTGCCCCTATACGTATTATTCCGCTGTCGTCCAGATCGCTGAGGGCTTCTTCCCCTACGTTGGGTATATCGCGAGTTATCTCCTCCTTACCCAACTTAGTGTCTCTGGCCTCCACCTCAAATTCCTCAATGTGTATCGATGTGAAAACATCCTCTTTGACCAGACGTTCACTCACTACCATTGCATCTTCGAAGTTGTAGCCTCGCCAAGGCATAAAAGCCACCACAACATTCTTGCCTAATGCCAGTTCTCCATTGCTAGTAGATGGACCATCTACTAGCACATCTCCCTTTTTAAATTCCTGTCCTGAAAGCACTATTGGTCTTTGATTGAGTGTTGTTCTCTGATTGGACTTCTGGTACTTGGTGAGCTTATGTATTTCGACCTCCACTGGCAGTCTCTTGGACTCATCCTCATCGTAAACCACTACCAAGCGTGTAGCGTCGACGTCTTCTATATATCCGTCCCTTTTTGCAACTACAGTCACGCCGGAATCCGTTGCCACTATTTTCTCCATCCCAGTACCAACAAGCGGAACCTCTGAAACCAGCAGAGGAACTGCCTGCCGCTGCATATTGGAACCCATTAAGGCCCGGTTTGCATCGTCATTTTCCAGAAATGGTATAAGACCTGCGGAGACACTGACCATCTGGTTGGGGGCCACGTCTATGGCAGTAATCTCCTCTGCCGGGACCATAATGAACTCGCCCTTTCTCCTGGCACCAACATTATCATCAATAATATATCCGTCATCATCAAGACTAACTGTCGCTTGTGCAATAGTCTCCTTTTCATCTTCAATAGCGGTCATATAGGCCACTTTCCCCGTAGTTTTGCGGTCTTTAACAATACTATAGGGAGTCTCCACAAAACCGTACCTGTTTATGCTTCCGAAGGAACTCAAAGAAACTATCAGTCCGATATTTGGACCTTCAGGTGTTTCAATGGGACAAATCCTCCCATAATGAGTAGGATGCACATCTCGCACCTCAAACCCTGCCCTCTCCCTGGACAGGCCACCCGGCCCCAAAGCAGATAACCTTCGCTTGTGGGTGATTTCTGCTAGCGCGTTGGTCTGGTCCATGAACTGGGAAAGCTGACTGGAGCCGAAAAACTCCTTAATGACAGAGCTTACGGGCTTAGGATTTACCAAATCGTTAGGCATTAACGCCTCAACTTCCTGAAGGGTCATTCTCTCTTTAATAGCCCGCTCCATCCGGACTAGTCCGATCCTGTACTGATTCTCTATAAGCTCACCCACTGATCTGACCCGGCGGTTGCCTAAATGATCTATGTCATCTACCTGCCCCTGCCGATCCTTTAAACGGGCCAACTCCCTCACAGTCTCCAATATGTCCTCAGTTGTAAGGACTTTCAGGGAAAGAGGCAAATCCATACCCAGCCTCTGATTTATCTTATAACGGCCAACCTCTGAAAGATCATAGGTGCCTGGGTTGAAAAAAAGAGAATTAAAAAACTTCTCAGCCACCTCGGGTATCGGGGGACTACCGGGACGAAGCCTCCGGAATACCTCTATAATGGCCTGTTCCTGATTCTGTGTTGTGTCCAGGAGTAAAGTGTCCCTCATGGAAGAACTTACCTTGATGCCATCGATAAACAGAACCTGCAACTCTGTGATTCCACTCTCTCTCAAAAGCGCCAGATCTTTTTTCGTGACCGAAGAGTTCATGGAAATCAACACCTCCCCGGTTTCAGAATTTACTATATCAAGGGCGGTAATCTTTTCTATTAGATTATCTTCTTCAACAGGTACCATGATGACACCTAATTCCTCAAACTTCTTCAACATGGTCCGAGTAAACTTGCGGTTCTTGCGTAAAAGGATCTCGCCTGTATCAGGATTCAACACGTCCAGAGTAGCCTTTTGGCCTAACATGGTCTCAATATTCACCCTACGATACAGAAGTTTGCCATCAATTACATACGTATCCCATTTGTAGAAAATACTTAGCAAATCTTCAGTGCTGTAACCCATGGCTTTTAGCAACACTGTTACATGAAACTTCCGCCTGCGATCTATCCGAACGTGCAAGATGTCTTTGGGATCAAACTCCAAGTCTATCCAGGAACCACGGACAGGGATAATCCTGGCTGAGTAAAGCAATTTCCCGCTGGCATGTGTCTTTCCCTTATCGTGATCAAAAAAGACCCCGGGAGAACGCTGAAGCTGGCTAACCACTACTCTCTCAGTACCATTAATAATAAAGGTGCCGGTTCTGGTCATAAGGGGAATGGTGCCAAAGTAAATCTGCTGTTCCTTGATATCACGTATACTTTGTACTCCGCTTTCTTTATCCACGTCATAAGAAAGGAGTCGCGCCACCATCTTCACCGGCGACTCATAGGTGGCGCCACGGGAAAGACATTCTTCCTCAGAGTATTTGGGCTCACCTATAGAATATTGAACAAATTCAATAGAAGACGCGCCCGTAAAATCCGTTATCGGAAAGACGCTTTGAAATGCTGCCTGAATCCCCACATCCTCTCTGGCTTCCGAAGCCACGTCTTTTTGCAAAAACTTGGCGTAGGAATGCTGCTGCATCTCAATTAAGTTTGGAATATCAATGACTTTTTTTACACGACCAAAGTTCTTTCTAACGGGAAGTGCTTGATTTTTTGTCATAGAGTACTGCCTCGGGGTAGTTTTTTGTCGCACCTTATTGACAATAGGGAGAAATCTGGAATGTATGAGCGGGGTTTATCCCCGCCCATACTCGTATAGCGTTTCATTAAAAAGCTGTCATTGCGAGCATTAGCAAAGCAATCTCGTGGCGTAGTTTGTGAGCCTTGTTGAGGTTGCTTCGTCGCTTCGCTCCTCGCATTGACAGTGTAAAGGTTCTCTTGAAACGCGATACTAGATGATGCATGAGCAGCAACCAGCATTGGATGCGCAAATTATTTATTTCGTTGTGTATATTTCCAACTTATTTTATCTCTACCTTTGCGCCGACACTCTCGACCTGTTCCTTTATCTTCTCGGCCTCGTCCTTGGAAACACCTTCTTTGATGGGTTTAGGCGCGCTCTCAACCAAATCTTTAGCTTCCTTAAGGCCCAAGCTTGTTACGGCCCTGACCTCCTTGATTACCTTGATTTTCTGGTCGCCAAAGTCCACTAGAACAACATCGAACTCTGTCTGTTCCTCAACAGGAGCACCAGCCCCTTCAGCGGCAGCACCGGGAGCCGCTACTGCGACCGGCGCCGCTGCACTTACTCCAAACTTATCCTCCAACTCCTTGACTAGCTCGGAGAGTTCAAGCACTGTCATATTAGAAATAAATTCAATTACATCCTCTTTGGAAATAGCCATTTCAGTCTCCTTATTAACTATCTATAATTCTGCCGAAGACAACCTGTCTGCAGCGTTTCTTTGATTTCCTCGCATAAGTGTCCCAAGAAATCCAACATTCAATGTCCAGATCATTTTGAGCAGAACTACTTATTCAATTGTCATTATCATTTTTCTGATCTTCAATTGCCCTTAACGTATAGAGCAACTTTTGCGGTATGCCTGACAGGGCTCTGACAAGACTTGTAGGAACGGCGACAAAAACTGTGAGCAGCTTTGCAAGCAGAACCTCCCGGCTTGGCAATTCTGACAGGGCATGGATTTGAGCAACGTCAATGAACTTTCCATTCAAAACGCCACCGCGGATTTCAAGAATCTCACTTTTCTTTGCGAACTCCACTACAACCTTTGCCATAGACACTGGATCTTCATAGGCAAAAGCCACGGCATTAGGACCTGAAAACTGATCTAAAAGCACTTCTGCCGGAGTACCATTTATGGCCCTTTTAAAAAGAGTATTTTTTGATACCTTGAATTCAGCACCTAACTCCCTGATCTTCTTTCGAAGTTCATTGGCATCCGCAACGTCGAGACCTGAAAACTGAGTCATGATTACAGTTTCAGATCTAGAAAACTTCTCATGCAGATCCTCAACTATGGTCTCTTTTTCCTTAAACTTTAAAGCCAAATTTCTCCCCCCCTTTCTACCATAGGCAGTTATTTTTTACTGCCAAAGGCAGAGGTCTCACCTATCTAGGTAGGTAGAGCTAAATGCTGGACCAGCTCTATTAAACACATGAGGCGTACCTACTGTCTCTGACTAATGAGCATATATGGAAATTTTGAATCTTGAATGTTGAATTATCAATTGCGAAAAAAATATAATATTATTCCTCAGAGATTCAGAATCCAAACATTCAAAATATAGTCCGGTACCTTAATTCAACATTCAGCATTCAAAATTATTATTTGATTACACTGCAAAAACCCTGAAACATAATTCCGCTCAAAAAAACCAGAGATACAAGGCTCATAATTTTCCAGAAATGAGAAGTACTTATCGTACGTCAAAGTGGCTGGAAAATTGAATCAACGCCGCAGATTGGGTTTTTTAGCGAAATCATTATTTAGGGAACAGCTACTTTAACTTCAGCGGGATCCACCTTCACTCCTGGTCCCATTGTAGTGGACAGTGCAATGTTCCGCACATAGGCCCCCTTGCTTGTAGAAGGCTTTATACGGAGTAATGTCTCAGCAAGCACTGCGAAGTTCTCTTTGATTTTATTGGAACCAAAAGAAACCTTGCCCAAAGGAACATGGACAACCCCACCTTTGTCTACCCGGAAGTCCACCTTTCCTGCTTTTATTTCATTAACCGCCCTGGCAACATCAAAGGTAACGGTTCCAGTCTTGGCATTTGGCATCATACCCCTTGGGCCGAGAATCTTGCCGATCCTACCCACCATTGACATCATATCGGGAGTGGCAACAACTTTATCAAAATCAAGCCAACCCCCTTTTATCTTTTCTATCGCATCCTCGGCCCCAACATAGTCGGCGCCGGCATCTTCAGCCTCTTTGGCCTTTTCACCCTTAGTAATTACCAGGACCCTTTGAGTGCGTCCCGTACCATGAGGAAGGACCACAAAGCTTCTCACATTCTGGTCTGCCTTCCTGGGATCGACCCCCAGGACTATTGCCAGGTCTACGGTCTCATCGAACTTGGCATAGTGCGTATTGAGAACCACATCTATTGCCTCATCCAAACCGTACCTTATGCTGGCATCCACTTTGGCCCTTGCGTCTCGATATTTCTTGCCATGACTTGTCATGGAATCTTTCTCCCTTAGTCCATGCTACACGACATCTGCCTCGAACCGGCATCGTGTAATATGTCTTTAATCAACAATTTCAATACCCATACTACGGGCTGTGCCTTCAATGGAACGAGCGGCCGCATGCAAATCGGCAGCGGTCAGATCTGGCTGCTTTTTCATGGCAATTTCCTCTACCTGCTTCATGGTAACTTTGCCAACTTTGTCCCGGTTAGGAATTCCAGACCCTTTCTCGATATTTGAGGCCTTCTTAAGCAAAATAGCTGCAGGAGGCGTTTTCATAATAAAGCTGAATGACCTGTCTGCATATACTGTTATCACAACAGGGATTATCATCCCCATCTGGTCCTGTGTCTTTGCATTAAAGGCCTTAACAAACTCCATTATGTTCACACCGTGCTGTCCCAAAGCAGGCCCCACAGGCGGGGACGGATTTGCCTGCCCTGCAGGGATCTGGAGTTTGATATACGTTAGAATTTTCTTGGCCATAGTATTCTCCTCTAAGTGGCCTTTTGTACGTGTCCGAATTCCAGTTCAACAGGCGTTGACCTTCCAAAAATAGAGACAAGTACCCGGATCTTTCCTTTCTCCGGGTTAACCTTATCTACAACACCGTTAAAATTGGCAAAAGGCCCATCTGTCACAACCACATGATCACCCTTTTCAAAGCTATACTTGGGTACCGGCTTTAGAGCTCGTTCTTCCATCTGGTGGATTATTTTTCCCGCCTCTTCTTCCGAAAGTGGAACTGGATTCTGCAGACCACCGATAAAGCCGGTCACTTTTGGCGTGTCCTGAACAAGGTGCCACGAGTTATCATTTAATTCCATCTTTACCAAAATGTAGCCTGGGAAAATCTTTCTGGATGAAATACGCCTTTCTCCTCTTAGGATTTCTACTACCTTCTCCATAGGAACAACAATTCCAGAGAAATACTCATCCATCCCATACTGCTTAATCCTCTCTTCTATAGAGACCTTGACCTTATCCTCAAACCCGGAATAAGTGTGAACAATGTACCATTTGTGCGCCATTAAAAGTTACTCATTTACAAGCTATAGAAAATCATGTGTAAGTGGACCAACTTATTGATTTTCAATGAATTGCCTCTGCTGACAGCGACTAGCCGACCAATATGCATCAACTGTTAATAAATAAGGAAGCTGACAAGCTTTGTCAGGGAAATATCTACTATACCAAGGTACGCAGTAAAGAAAAACGTAATTGCCAATACAGCGGTAGTCAGTGCAATTGCTTCCTTCCTGGAAGGCCAATTAATTTTGTCAAACTCAACACGAACCTCTAGGAGAAAGGACTTAGCCTTATCCACCCAACCCATAACACCGCTGGTCAAAGCAGGGCTGGCCTCTGCCCGGCCGGAGCCCTGATTGGACGAGTGGCTTTTGACAGGCTTGACCTTGCTCTGTGTTTCAGCCTGTGCTTTTTTTCCACTCTGAGCCTTTCTAACTTTCTTTTTTGTCACTTAAATCTCCCAACTTGCCGGAGTCGATTTATATTTTCTGATAACGGACAATGGCAGGCCAGGAGGGACTCGAACCCCCAACTCCCGGATTTGGAGTCCGGTGCTCTACCATTAGAGCTACTGGCCTGTTAAGATCCGACCTTTCTTGTGCCGGTTAAGCCATATTCAAAATAGCGCAGTCCTTGCTCTGCATGGGATACAGGTATCGTGTAGCATAAAATCCTGCAAGCAGATCTTAAAACTACTTTATCTCCTTGTGTATCGTATGCCTTCTGTCGAATCGGCAATACTTCTTAAATTCAAGCTTATCCGAAGTAGTCCGTTTATTCTTTGTAGTACTATAATTACGCCGCTTGCAGACAGTACATGCAAGGGTGACTATCTCTCTCATAGCCCACCTCCTATTCTATGATTTTGGTTACCACGCCAGCCCCGACTGTACGGCCACCTTCGCGGATCGCAAATCGAACTCCCTCTTCCATGGCTATGGGCTGAATCATCGAAACCTCAAAAGT
>JAFDDO010000077.1 GCA_019310825.1 Deltaproteobacteria bacterium
CAATCTTAACCTGAATTCCCTGGCCTAATAATAATGGATATGAATTTTTTGAGAAGTCATATCCGGATGGTTAAAGTCAAAAATTTGACACTTTTTCCTACCAGAGGATAGGATATCCCTCAAATTCTCTCCCCAGTTGCCTCACCGGCTTGATGTGCTATAATTTTTCCAAAGAGCACATGAATACTGACAATAGTGGAGCATGGGAATCAACGGGATAAGGGTCTGGCAACACTTCTGAAGCCCGTCATTATAGTATCTGAACGGAGGGATAGAAGATGCAAAATATATTGCGATTCATCTTCACCATTCTGGCCTGTCTGACTCTGGTTGCCTCTGCAAGCTCCCGGGTTCATGCTGAATCCACGGAGATCACTGTGCGGGTACTGGCGAAGGGAGCCAAATTCGTGGGGACCGGCATGGGTGGGGCGCAGGTGGTCATCCGTGAAGCGGATACCGGACGGATTCTCTCAGAGGGGATCACCAAGGGGAGCACCGGGGACACCCGGCACATCATGATCGAGGCGTTGCGCCGAAACACCCCTTTGTCAACTCCAGGAAGCGCATCCTTTACCACCTCCCTGGACCTCGATGCTCCAACCCTGCTGGAAATATCTGCCCTGGGGCCCTTGGGGCAGCGGCATGCGGCAAACAAGGCCCTCGTTACCCAGTGGGTCATCCCCGGTAGGCACCTCACCGGCGGCGATGGAGTACTCCTGGAACTGCCCGGTTTTGTGGTGGATATACTTGCTCCGCCGACATATATCGTTTTGCGTGGTACACCCCGGAAGGTTCTGCTCAAGGCCAACGTTGTCGCCATGTGCGGATGTCCCTATGAACCGGGAGGTCTCTGGGACTCCGACAGGATCGAGGTCCGGGCCTTGCTCGTTCACGATGGCAGCAGTATGGACTCCATTCCTCTGGTCTATGCAGGAGAGACCAGCCAGTTTCAGGGGTTTCTCGAAGTGACAGACCCTGGCCTCTATGAGGCCGTGGTATATGCCTACGATCCGGCAAACGGAAACACCGGGCTCGATAGGGCGCATTTCACCGTGTCGAATTGAGTTTTTCAACCCCTTCCTTCGTGAACCGCGTTCCAACCAAAGAATGCACCGGGTGGACCGGTGTTTTTAACGTTCCCTCCATGAAATGAAGGTAGAGCAGACAAGCTTCGAGGGAGATTGTTCGGTGGTCCGACCCCTGGATTACGCAGGTTGCATAGATTTGTTAATAATTGCTTGCAAGATGTAGGGGAGGGGTGTAGTGTGTGCCTCCTTTTGCGGGACTCAATAAGATTTTCCCGCTTCAAACCGTGCATCCCGGCATTTTAAGCAGGGATGGCTTATTACCGCAATTATTGCGGTCCTTTCTTTTCCACGCGTCCGGCGGGTAGAGATTTGTAGAACCCCGGACCAGGAAAAATATGAAAGAACACGCAAACGCGCCATTCGTGCGCACCGGCCATTTGTTCCCGCAACCTCAGCCCCGGCTTCCGCAAGGTGTCTTCGGCTCCCTGATTCCAGAGCTTCAGAAGGCCGTGACTACCGAGGGATACGTAACCCCCACGCCCATCCAGGAGCAGTGCATTCCGTACCTGATGGAAGGACGGGACCTGCTGGGCTGCGCCCAGACCGGCACCGGCAAGACTGCCGCCTTTGCCCTGCCTCTTCTGCAGCGGCTTTCCGGCAATCCTCGCCGGTCCCAGAAAGGAACCCCCCGGGCCCTTATTATCGCCCCCACCCGCGAACTCGCGGCGCAGATCGGGGAGAGCATCCACACGTATGGACGCTTTCTACCCCTCCGCCACACCGTGATTTTCGGCGGGGTCAACCAGTTTCACCAGGTCAAGGCCCTGAACCGCGGGGTCGATATTCTCGTGGCCACTCCCGGCCGTCTGCTCGACCTGATGCAGCAGGGATTTATCCACCTGAATGAGGTGGAGGTCTTCGTTCTCGACGAGGTGGACCGTATGCTTGACATGGGTTTCATTCCCGACATCAAAAGGGTGTTGTCTCAAATTCCGGCTGAACGCCAGACCCTGTTTTTCTCGGCCACCATTGCCCCGAAAATGATGAAGCTGGCCAACACCATGGTCAGCAAACCAGTGCGGGTGACCATCACGCCCGACAAACCTGCGGTAGAGAGTATTGTCCAGAAGGTGCTCTTCGTGGGGAAAAAGGACAAGGATTCCCTGCTGGTCTCCCTTTTGAGCGACCCCCAGATCAATAAGGCCCTTATTTTCACTCAGATGAAGCACACTGCCAACCGGGTGGTGAAAAAGTTGTGCGCAGCGGGCATTCACGGCACCGCCATCCACGGAAACAAGAGCCAAGCTATGCGCACCAAGGCGTTGGACGGCTTCAAGCGGGGCCGTTTCCAGGTGCTGGTCGCCACCGATGTGGCGGCACGAGGATTGGATGTGGACGATATTACCCACGTGATCAACTACGATCTTCCCGTGGAGGCCGAGACCTACGTGCACCGCATCGGCCGCACCGCCCGAGCGGGGGCGAACGGCGACGCCATTTCGTTCTGCTGCGCCGAAGACCGGGCCTATCTGATGGAAATCGAACGCCTGTTAGGCAAGCCGGTGCCCGCCGATATGGAACACCCCTATCATTGCGACGACGCATTCCGGTCTCGCCAGTCCGCCCCGAAAAATTTCGGCCGCGGCAGTGGCGGCAGTCGCGGGAGCGGACGCCCCCGGAAAAACTTAGCCCACTATCCCCGTCGACGAAGCCGCAACCACGGAGAACAGGGATCGATCTTTCTTTCTTAGTGGAACAATAAAAAAAGACAGGCTCTTAGCCTCATAAAGAGAATTTTTTGTGATTTGGACCGAAACGGCACTCCCATGCATCATCCACTATATTTTGTAGCACTATTGGAAACTGCGGGTCAAAGAATTTTTTAGTTTGTCGGCTCACAGCTTTGCTCTTCGGTTTCCTTGAAACGATACCTCGCGATATCGCCCTTGCCTTTGGCTAGTACTTTCGCTACCATAATTTTAGGGAAGTGGGATTCACGTGCAGAGGACTTTAAACCCATAAGTTCACGCCCATGCCGGGCGTACACAGGTCAAATCACCAGTCCGCTGACACGGCGGCTGATTTAGGCGTTAGCTCTTCAAAATAATGAAAGAAACGCGCTCTAATATTGTACTGATCGGCATGCCAGGTGCGGGGAAAAGCACCGTCGGCGTGATCCTGGCCAAGCAGACTTCACGCGATTTCGTTGATACGGATGTCCTTATTCAGACCTCACAGAGCCGGACTTTGCAGGAGATCGTTGACTTGGGCGGATACGCTGCCCTCCGAGAGATCGAAGAGGGCATCCTGCTTGGGCTTTCTGTCCACAACCACGTCATCGCCACTGGCGGCAGCGCCGTCTACAGCGATCCCTCCATGTGTCACCTCAAGTCCGACGGCGTTATCCTTTTTCTCGACGTTGATTTATCGGCCCTTGAATCAAGAGTCCATGATTTTAAGACCCGGGGTCTGGCAAAACGGCCAGACCAGAGCTTTGCTGACTTGTTTCGCGAACGCTTCGTGCTTTACACCAAGTATGCAGACATTACGATCAAATGCGCCGGACTGACTCAAGAGGATGTCTGTGCGAGAATCATTGAAGAGACAAAGATCTAGCCATTTCATTCACACATACGCGGAGATAGCCGCTCTGCGGCCACTTTGCGACGATGACGCACGTCATTATATGGCTTAAAAATGAAAAATGGCGCTTGTATAATGAATTTTGCTGATAGTGTACATATTCCAGCTATCTACTTGATCGTAATGTTCAAATAATTATAATAATGTATTTATGTTAGTTTAAGCTGGAAGAATGATGGAAGCAAATAGGATTCGACTCAAATTATATTTAGTCATATTCACTGCCCTGCTCTTTCTTGGCGTCCTGGGATTTATGTTCATTGAAAATCTTTCGCTGGTAGATGCAATCTATTTTTCCATCGTAACAATGGCTACCGTGGGATATGGCGACATTCATCCCACCTCAGACGTTGGTAAAATTTTAGTCCTTGTCTTAATTATTGGTGGAGTAGGGACTTTTCTGGGTGTAGTAGCCAGTATTACCGACATATTTGTCAGACGCAGGGAAGAATCACTTCGACAGCAAAAGCTTAATATGATAACCGGATTGTTCTTCAGCGAAATGGGTAACGGACTACTGAAGTACTTTACTCAACTT
The DNA here is from genome assembly GCA_019310825.1 of Deltaproteobacteria bacterium. Classification (GTDB taxonomy): domain Bacteria; phylum Desulfobacterota; class Dissulfuribacteria; order Dissulfuribacterales; family UBA3076; genus UBA3076. Next base: position 4,210 of record JAFDDO010000077.1, read on the forward strand.
GATCCTGAAATAGGCAGGCTGCACAAAATTCTCAAAGTTTCAGACGAATGGACAAATGAAGACTTTGTTGAGGCAAACAAGGGTCTGAAGCGACACCATTTTGTAATAGATTCGCGTCGTGGAGAACTTTTATCGCTACGGGGGTACTTACAGAAACAGGCTAACCTGCTTTTGAGATTGATAGAAAATCCGATTATTCAGGAGCATGGGAATTTTACTGATTTGCTCCGGGCCATATTTCACCTCCGTGACGAACTGTTGAACCGTATAGACCTCTCTGAATTGCTGGGTTCTGATCGACAGCATTTGGAGGGTGATATTGTCCGAACATACAAGTTACTGCTATTTGAATGGTTACGGTACATGCGTTATTTGCAAAAGGACTATGGATACCTTTTTTCCTTAGCGATTCGTGTCAATCCTTTTGATGTTGAGGCAAGCGCCGTTGTCAAAAGCTCTTAAAGATCAAATTATCGCCCTTTTTTAAATTCCTTGGGCTTTTATTCCCCGCCGCTTGCGGCGATAAAAAACTGTCCTGTGAGGGATACCCTGTCAGCTTTCGGCGGGCGTAGTTCATTCAGAAAAGTCAACAAAAAGATAGTGTATAGATATGATATGCTCTAATAATTGGTTATGTATTTGAAAAAGCAAATTAATGCTAAAATATATAATAATGGCATTCTCAATAGCATTAATGCTTAACTTAATTTCATGCTCGGAGGCACTCGCTATGGGTGAGATGTCCTACAACCAACTTTCAACGGAAGAAGAAAGAGTTCATTGTCCATAAAGGTACAGAGGCACCTTTCAGTGGGAAATATAACGATTTTTTCGAAAAGGGTTTTTACCACTGCAAACGATGCAATGCACGACTTTATGGTTCAGACAATAAGTTTGCATCTACATGTGGATGGCCAAGCTTCGATGATGAAATCAAAGGAGCCATTAAAAGACAAAAGGATGTTGATGGAAAAAGAACTGAGATATTGTGCGCAAATTGCGGGGCACATTTGGGTCACATTTTTGAAGGAGAAGGACTTACAGAAAAGAATATCAGACATTGTGTCAATTCCATCTCCTTGATATTTATACCAAACAAAAAAGAACCTCATATAGCAAAAGCCTACTTTGCAGGAGGTTGTTTTTGGGGTGTAGAGTATTTCTTTGAGCATAAAGATGGAGTCATTTCGGCAATCTCAGGTTTTATGGGAGGTTCTATGGCAAATCCCTCCTATCGAGATGTGACTCATGGAAATACCGGACACTTAGAGGTTGTCGAAGTAACATATGATCCGGTCAAAGTGGATTATGAGAAACTTGTTAAATTTTTCTTTGAGATTCATGATCCGACACAAGTCGATGGTCAGGGTCCGGATATTGGAGAACAATATCTATCCGCCATTTTTTATAAAAATGATGATGAGAAAAAGATTGTTCATAAGTTAATAGATATACTCAAAACCAAAGGATATGATGTCGTAACAAAAGTACTTCCAGCCGACACCTTTTGGAAAGCTGAAGAGTACCATCAGGACTACTACGACAAGAAAAAACAGCAACCATACTGCAATGTGTACAAAAAGAAGTTTTAATTAAACATCTTTTGCCAAGAGAAGCATTATCAAAGAGTTTTAACGAAAAACTGATTGAGTTGCTAAAGACGGATTTATGCGGCGGTGAAAACGTCTGTTTTTGTCTGAGTGTGTCGAGCGAGCTCAGCGAGCGGGTGGCGAATTCTCAGGTACGATAATCTGCGTTGATCCGAACATAATCGGTTGAGAGGTCGCTGGTCAAAATACTGGCCTCTTCTTGCCCGAGACCCAGGTCCAAAACAACTTTGAACTCTCCTGCAGCCATGACTTTTTTGGCCTGATTCTCAGCCTTTTTACCAAGGCCCATACCCATTCTCACGATTTCGATGTCATCAAAGGACAAACTGATCAGCCCCTGATCCAGGGGGAAACCCGCACGGCCTGCTGCAGCAAGTATTCGACCCCAGTTAGGGTCTTCACCGAAAAAGGCCGTCTTCACAAGTGGGGATTCAGCAATAATCCGGGCTATTCTATCTGCCTCTTCTCCGGTCCTTGCTCCTTTTACGGCTAAGGTTACACACTTGGTGACACCTTCGCCGTCCATGACAATCTGTCGGGCCAAGTCTTGTAGTAGCTCCTTGAATACATGTTCAAAGGGCTCTCCGTATTGAACATCGTTAATCTTTTTATTTCCGGCAAGACCGTTGGCCAAGGCTAGAACAGTGTCATTCGTACTGGTATCCCCGTCTATGGTAATCTGGTTAAACGTGTCTGATACGGTCCTTTCAAGTAAGCCTTGCCACCAGACCGGGTCCACCTTTGCGTCTGATAGGACAAAGGAGAGCATTGTGGCCTGAGGTGGACCCATGTTGGGCCCTATCATACCAGCGCCCTTTGCCATGCCTGCAACAGTTACCTCTACTCCCCCGACATCAATATGCCTTATGACTGTTTTCCGAACCTTATCCGTAGTGAGAATGGCGTCCGCCACGGCTTCCAGTCCATTTTCAGAAAGGCCCCTTACAAGTGCCGGTACGGCCTCTGTTATCCGTCCCATAGGGAGAAGTTGGCCTATCACACCTGTTGAAGAGACCATCACATCCTCAGGGGTTATGCCCATTTCCTTGGCCACGAGAGAGCAGATCTCCTGCACATGGACTACCCCATCATGACCTGTGCAGGCATTTGCATTGCCGCTATTTACCACAACAGCCCTGGCATAAGGTTCACCCCTGCTGAGACGATCAAGCCCTGCAAGGACCGGGGCGGCCTTTATCTCGTTTCCGGTAAATACGGCTGCCAGCGCTGCGGACTCATTAGAGGCTATTAGTCCCAGGTCAAGGCGTCCCTGATACTTGATATTGGCTGAAACGGCTGAACCCTTAAAACCTGGTACCAATAAGTTCATAGTATAAATTTCCTTTTTTGGACACGGATTACACGGATGGCTACGGATTAGGGCAGTGTAATTAGTGAAATTGGTATCAGAGATTTTTTAAATTCGCCCGAAGGGCACTAAGTTCATTTCTTTCCGCAACATTTCTTATACTTTTTCCCGCTGCCACAGGGACAGGGGTCATTACGACCTACTTTTTGCCCTTTGCGCTTAACAGTCTTTGGCTTGTCATCGCCATCTCCACGGCCATAGCTTATGCGCTGCTGTTGTTTTCTGCGACGGGCTTCCAGCTCTTCAGTTTCTCTGTCCCGCATGGGACGAATTCTGAGCAGGAGGCTTATAGCCTCTTCTCTGAAGCGCTGGATCATGGCCATAAACATGTCATAACCCTCGCGTCTGTATTCCTGAAGCGGATCCTTCTGTCCGTAACCCCTTAGCCCTATACCCTCTCTTAAATGGTCCATGTTGAGGAGATGATCCTTCCACAAGTTGTCCAAAGTCTGGAGAACTATGAACCTCTCCACCCGGGCCATTTCTTCATCTCCAAACAGGGTTAACTGGTTATCATATGCCTGTCTTGCAGCCGCGCCTATTTTGTCTTCCAGTGCCGCCTGATCAAGATCCTTTTTTTCTTCCTGAGCAATATCCAGACGAACAGAAAAGTGGCCGAGCAGACGTTCCTCCAGGGCCTTCCAGTCCCATGTTTCCGAAAGTTCTTTTTCATCCGTATAGGTATCCACCAGCTCTGCTGCTATATCATCAATAAAACCATAGAGTTCCTGCCGCATATCTCCGCCGGCAAGTATCTGTTTCCGCTGGCTATAAATCACCTCTCTCTGCTTGTTCATTACATCATCGTAATCAAGGAGGTGCTTTCTGATCTCAAAGTTGTGGCCCTCAACTTTTCGCTGGGCGTTCTCTATAGCCTTGCTCAGCATGGAATGCTCAATAGGCTCTCCTTCATCCATACCGAGCTTGTCCATGATCCCGGAGATGCGGTCTGATCCGAAGATGCGCAGGAGGTCATCTTCCAGGGACAGGTAAAACCTGGAAGAACCAAGGTCGCCCTGCCGACCGGACCGTCCCCTGAGCTGATTATCTATTCGCCTTGACTCGTGGCGCTCTATACTGAGAATGTGCAGCCCGCCCATATCGGCCACTCCCTCGCCCAGGACTATGTCAGTCCCCCGGCCTGCCATATTGGTGGCAATGGTAATCCTGCCCCTTTCCCCGGCATGGGCCACAATTTCTGCCTCCCTCTCGTGATGCTTTGCGTTCAGAACTTCATGTTTAACTCCCTGGCGCTTCAACATTTTTGAAAGCCGTTCGGAATTATCCACACTGGAACTACCTACCAGGACAGGCCGGCCTTGATCATGAAGGGATTTAATTTCCTTGGCTGCAGCTTCAAATTTTTCGCTCTCTGTCTTAAAGACCACATCCGGGTAGTCCTTGCGAATCATATCCATGTGTGTGGGGACTACCACGACATCCAGGTTGTAAATCTTCTGAAACTCCGCTGCCTCTGTCTCGGCAGTACCCGTCATGCCGGCGAGCTTTTCATACATGCGGAAAAAGTTCTGGAAGGTTATGGAGGCCAGGGTCTGGTTCTCACTCTCTATCTTCACTCCTTCCTTGGCCTCAAGGGCTTGGTGCAACCCGTCACTGTAACGTCTTCCCGGCATAATACGGCCTGTGAACTCGTCAACTATCACCACCTGTCCGTCTTTTACCAGATAATCTATATCCTTCTTGAACAGAGCATGGGCCTTGAGGGCCTGTTGCACGTGGTGAAGGAGCTCAGCCTGGGCCGGATCATAGAGGTTTTCCACTCCCAAAAGCTTTTCACACTTTGCCACACCCTCTTCAGTGAGACTGACAGCCCTGGCCTTTTCATCTACTGTAAAATCAGGGTCCTTTTTCAAGTCCGGGCTGATTTGATTGACCCTGTAGTAAAGATCCGTAGAATCTTCAGATGGGCCGGAAATTATGAGTGGTGTCCTTGCCTCATCAACGAGTATGCTGTCCACCTCGTCTACTATGGCATAGTAAAATTCCCGCTGGACCATGTCCTCCAAGGCGTACTTCATGTTGTCTTTAAGGTAGTCGAATCCGAACTCATTATTGGTGCCGTAGGTCACATCGGCATCATAGGATGCTTTGCGCTCTGTATCCTCAAGACCATGGACTATCACTCCAACATCCAGACCAAGAAAGCGGTACACCTGTCCCATCCATTCCGAGTCGCGGGTCGCCAGATAATCATTAACAGTAATCACATGGACCCCGCGGCCGGTAAGCGCATTCAGATAAACCGGCATTGTGGCCACTAAAGTCTTTCCTTCACCGGTCTTCATCTCGGCGATTTTGCCCTGATGCAGCACAATCCC
>JAFDDO010000078.1 GCA_019310825.1 Deltaproteobacteria bacterium
CCGGAATGAAAAAAGGATGCTTCAGGAGGCAGTGGATGTCCTCTTTGATCATGGCCGGAGGGGCCGGGTAGTTACAGGGCCAAACAAGCGTCCTTTGAAATCATTATCGGATATGCTAAAGGGCAAGCAGGGGCGTTTTCGTCAAAACCTTCTTGGAAAGAGGGTCGATTACTCAGGACGTTCGGTCATTGTAGTAGGTCCGGAACTCAGGCTTCACCAGTGTGGTCTGCCAAAGCGGATGGCCGTAGAGTTTTTTAAGCCTTTTATTTACAATAAGCTCGAAGAAAAAGGGCTTGTTACCACTATAAAGAGCGCAAAGAAGATGGTGGAAAAGGAGGCCCCGGAGGTATGGGATGCCCTTGATGAAGTTGTACGAGAGCATCCTGTTTTGCTGAATCGTGCTCCCACCTTACACCGTTTGGGTATTCAGGCCTTTGAGCCCATACTCATTGAAGGCAAGGCCATTCAGCTCCATCCATTGGTGTGCGTTGCATACAATGCCGATTTCGATGGAGACCAGATGGCAGTCCATGTCCCCCTGTCAGTAGAGGCCCAGACAGAGGCAAGGGTGCTCATGATGTCAACGAACAATGTGCTTTCACCTGCCCATGGAGAGCCTATCATCATGGCTACTCAGGACATAGTCCTTGGTATATACTACATGACCAGGGACAGGTTTAATGCAAAGGGTGAAGGCAAGGTATTTTGTTCCAAGGAAGAGGTGTTACTTGCGTGGGAGGCTGGTGCGGTCCATCTGCAGGCCAGGATTAGGGCTAGGATTCGAGGCGAGTTGACAGAGACCACTGTGGGCCGGGTAATCCTCTCGGATATTCTACCTGAGGAGGTGCCCTTTTCAATTATTAATAATACTATGCGCAAGAAGGACCTTGCCAGACTCATCGATGAAAGTTACCGCATAGCAGGGGCCAAGAAGACAGTGATTCTGGCGGATCGCCTCAAGGATATGGGATATCGTTTCGCAACTTTGGCCGGGATTTCCGTTGGTATAAACCATATGATGATTCCGGTGTGTAAGGAGGAAATTCTTGAAAAGGCTCAGAAAGAAGTATCAGAGGTTCAGCACCAGTACTCTGAGGGTCTTATTACTGCCGGAGAACAGTACAACAAGGTAATAGATATATGGACCAGGGCTACTGATGAGGTGGCGAAGGAGATGATGGAGGGTATCTCAGTAGAATACCACCGTGGGCCTGACGGAAAGGTGGTATCCACCCCCAGTTTCAATCCTATTTTTATTATGGCTGATTCCGGCGCTAGGGGCAGTAAGGACCAGATTAGGCAGCTTGCAGGAATGCGCGGCCTGATGGCTAAACCGTCAGGTGAGATCATAGAGACTCCTATTCAGGCAAATTTCCGTGAGGGCTTGAGTGTGCTGGAGTATTTTGTATCTACTCACGGGGCACGGAAGGGTTTGGCAGATACGGCCCTTAAGACCGCTAACTCCGGCTACCTCACCCGGCGCCTGGTTGATGTTGCTCAGGACGCCACCATAACAGAGGAGGATTGCGGAACCATTGACGGTATAGAGATTGGGCACTTGTTGGAAGGTGGTGAGATTGTCCAGCGTCTGGGCGAGCGTATCCTTGGGCGTGTAGCCCTGATGGACATAGTTGATCCTGTGACAGGAGAAGTCCTTGTCAAGTCCAGTGATCAGATTGACGAAGAAGGGGTCCGTAGGATCGAGGAGGCGGGTATTCCCAATGTTAAGATTCGATCTGTGCTCACCTGCAGGTCTCCTTATGGGGTCTGCGCCAAGTGTTACGGGAGAGATTTGGCCCGTGGTGGCATTGTGGCCATGGGGGAGGCAATCGGCATCATAGCCGCAGAGTCCATAGGGGAACCGGGAACACAACTTACCATGCGGACCTTTCACATTGGTGGTACTGCCAGCGGTAAGGTGGAGCAGGCTGAAATTCGTTCAAGGGGGTCTGGTGCGGTGCGTTTGGATAGGTTGAATACCGTGCGAAATCCGTCTGGCCGACAGGTAGTGTTGAACCGAAACGGAGAAATAGTAATTGTGGCCCCGGATGGACGTGAGAGAGAGCGCTTTCCGGTAATATACGGAGCTGAATTGGTAGTAGAGGAAGGCCAGGAGATAGATGCAGGGGAAAAGCTTGCCCAGTGGGATCCGTTTACCGTACCGATTCTTACAGAGCTGCCTGGGGTGGTGAAGTTCGGGGATCTTACTGAGGGCATCACCATGCAGGAGAAGGTGGATCCGGTCACAGGAAAGGCTAGTAGGGTGGTAATACAGTATCGCGCGGCAGATTACCAGCCTAGGATTTCCATAAAGGATAAGAGGGGACGTACCTCGAAGCTGGCCAAGGGCAAAGGTGAGGCCCGCTACCAGCTTCCGGTAGGGGCCATCGTTACTGTCAATGAGGGAGACAAGATAACAGCGGGAGAGCCTTTAGCCAGAATTCCCAGAGAGACCACCAAGACCAAAGATATTACAGGGGGTCTTCCAAGGATTGCCGAACTCTTTGAGGTAAGAAAGCCTAAGGAGTATGCTGTCATTACAGAAATCGACGGAGTGGTTTCTTTTGGCAAGGATATCAAGAACAAGAGGCGGGTGGTTGTTACTCCGGAGTATGGTGACGCAAAGGATTATCTGGTACCCAAGGGCAAATATATAAAGGTCCATGAAGGAGACTATATCAGGGCTGGCGAGTCGTTGATGGACGGTGTCATTGATCCCCATGACTATCTCAGAGTGAAAGGAATAAAGGACCTTGCACGATACATGGTGGCCGAGATTCAAGAGGTTTACAGGCTCCAGGGAGTAAAAATTAATGACAAACACATCGAAGTGATAGTGAGGCAGATGCTGCGCAAGGTAAAGATCACCGGTGTGGGAGACAGTACATTCATGTTTGGAGAGCAGGTTGAGCGTCGCCGTTTTGAGGAGGAAAATGATCGGATAATGGCAGAAGAAGGAGGCGAGCCTGCTTCGGCTGAACCTATGCTTCTTGGTATTACCAGGGCGTCTCTCAGCACAGATAGCTTTATTTCAGCAGCATCTTTCCAGGAGACTACCAAGGTCCTGACCGAAGCCTCTATAGCCGGGAAGGTGGATTACTTGAGAGGGCTGAAAGAAAACGTAATCATGGGACGCCTCATACCTGCCGGTACGGGCAAGGTATTCTACGAAGAGAAAGAGCGCAGACGGGCTGCGGCAGATTGATGGTGATCTACGAGGAACATGGTAGGCCGGGCAAAAGCTCGGCCTTTTTTATTAGGGCCCGCCCTCTTACCTTTCATGTCCTGGCAGCTCGATTGTAGTGCATGAGCCGGTATCACACGTGTGATGCTTCGCAGAAGGTTGAGACCGTGAAGCACTACTACTTGGCTTTTTATCTACAGAAACATTGGCAACACTCATGAGCTTGCCAACATTGGAACTCTCACATTTGGGGCACAAAACTGAGTCCATCTCATTTTTGCTCATAATGAGGAGTTCAAATATATAGTCACAATTCAAACACCTAAATTCATGAATGGGCATGTTATTAGTCCTCCATATTACTAAGTGTCTGAATGGAAAGGCCGGTCAGACACAATTTTGAATTTAAAAAAGAAAATAACATTGATGCTAATTGTTCCTTGCCTATCTTGCAACCGTCAGTTGATGGGAATATACAGTTTATGGATCTGATTGAATTTGTAACTAAGCTAAAAAAAATAGCAGGCGGTGATGCGGGGATGGTCTTGATTCACAATGGGATTGTGCGGAATTCCAGCAGAGACGGAAGACCTGTTAAATCCATTGAGGTGGAAGCGGATTGGGGAAAATTGTTCCGGATACTGGCCGATACGCGAAAACTCCCTGGCATTATGGCGGCTGAGGCTGAAATACAAGAGGGAAGACTGGGCGTGGGAGAAGATATTATGCTTCTCGGACTTGCCGGAAGTACCAGAGAATATGTTATTACGGCACTGGCATCTACTCTGGATAGAATAAAGAAAGATGTCACCATAAAGCAGGAGTTCAGTAATTGACAACACAGGAAGATAGTGATCTGCGGCCTGAGGTGATAAAGGTATGCAGACAATTATATAATAAGGGCTTGATTGCTGCTGCAGATGGAAATGTTAGCGTCCGACTTTCCTGTGGGGACATCCTTATAACTCCCAGCGGGGTGCACAAGGGTTTTTTGAATGAGGCGGACCTTGTTGTGGTGGATTCTGAAGGGCATGTCCTTAAGGGGTTGGGTCGCCCTTCTTCAGAGCTTATCATGCACATGGCAATCTACCGGCAGGACCCGGGGACCACGGCAATAGTGCATACCCATCCCCCCTGGACTCTGGCGCTCAGCCTGTCGGGTAATCAATTATTGCCTCATTTGCTAATTGAGGGCCAGATGTTTCTTGGAGAGGTGACCATAGTGCCTTTTGAAATGCCAGGCACTGAGGCTTTGGCCCGTGCGGTTCTGGATGTATTGCATAAAGGGCCTGCCCAGATCCTTGCCCATCATGGAAGCGTCACCAGGGGGCCGACCCTTTGGAAGGCATTTGAACTTATGGAATGCCTGGAGCATACTTCCCGCATAACAGCGTTGGCAAAGATATTGGGTAAACCAGTGCCCTTGCCGGTGAAGAGTGCCTAAAGTTAGGTATGATATCCATATCTAGTACTTGAATGGAAAATGACTTGAATGATTCGTTGGGTTTTGCACTTTAAAATTATATTTTTTAAGTTAAAAGGTGGCCGTTTGTGTGATATGGCAACCTTCCCTGGACCAGATCGAAATTTGCTAGCTTATGCCCTGTTGCAAGCCTGAGCGCTAAGGCGGGCCATAACTTTAGCTTACTTTAAGCACTTTAAACTTTAGGTACTTGAATAATATGATAGAGATACGTCAGTTCCAGGTTTTTTTGGCAGTGTGGGAAAACCGCAGCTTCAGCCAGGCGGCCCACAAAGTGTACCTCACCCAGCCGACAGTAAGCGGTCACATCCGGGCTCTGGAAGAGACTTTGGGCGCTCGATTGTTCGACCGAAGCGGGAAAGAGGTAACGCCAACCAAGGCCGGCGAAGTTCTTTATCCTTTTGCGCGTCAGATATTGAGACTTAATCTCCAGGCTGAAAGGGAAATTGCCATGTTTTTAGGGCAAGAAAAGGGCAGCCTGGACCTTGGAGGCAGTAATATTCCTGGGCAGTATATTCTTCCGGGTGTGATCGGTCGATTCAAGGTTGAGCGCCCCAATATCAGAATGATATTGCATATATCGGATACGGCCGCAATTGTTGCTTCTGTTGCCAATGGTGAATTGGAACTCGGAATGGTAGGGGCTGTTGTCCAAAAAAAAGGCCTTAGTTTTGAACCCTGCTTTCACGATGACATGGTCCTAATTGTACCACCGGGTCACCGCCTTGCTGATCGCAGGCAGGTGTCTATTGATGATCTTGCGTCCGAGCCCTTTGTTTTGAGAGAGAAGGGGTCGGGTACGCGTTTGGCCACGGAGCGTGCCCTACAGGCTGCGGGAAATTTGCATCTCAGCGACCTTCAAATTGTGTCAGAGATGGGGAGTGCAGAAGCAATCCGCCAAGCAGTGAGGGTAGGGCTTGGGTGCTCCATCATTTCACGGTGCGCCGTGACTGACGATCTGGAGCACGGCTTGTTACATGCCCTTGTCCTGGAAGGAGTCCAACTTAGCAGACAGTTTCATCTGGTATGGCATAATCAGAGGACTCTTTCACCTCTTGTTCTTGCATTTCGGAGTTTTTTGTTGTCGGAGAATCTTTCTTAAATCCAGACCACGCGTGCCCCAATTATTTCAACGGCAAACGTTCAAGGCAAACAGATTTACTTGATAATTATTTTTGAGCGATTCAGAAAGCCAGCCGACAAAAGTACCCAAGAATGGATATTATGAGATTGATTAGCAGTCAAACTGATTGAAGTACAGGATGAACTGGCCTTTCAAATTCCTCCATGCCGATTTTTGTTATTCTCTAATCTTTTGTATAGACCTTAAGGGAATGGGTTGTCAAATTTAATCAGTAAATCCTTGGAGATTGTGGATACATCGGTTTCTACTTTCTTGAATCGGAGGGGATATTAAATAATTTTCGTGTGCCATTTCTGCCGCGAGGCATCAAAGACCATGAGCTATTTCTAATTTCCAAAACGAAAAGGCTGTTCTTGATGGAATCCTTATTGCGTTATGGGACTGGAAAGCTCTTCAAGCTTTCTGAATGATGAGTCGATAAAAATTTTAGATCCAAAAATACTATTTAACCGTTAGCCGGTGGCCTCCCTCAACCATCGGCTAACACCTCTTATCAAGCAATAAATCCACACAAGAAAATTCCACCTTGGCCCTGTGGCCGTGGGGGGTTAACGCTACCGGGGGCCTTTTTTGGGGTAAGTTATTTATCGCAATCAGGTTTGTTTGCTGACTTGGAACTCAGGCGATGCTGTTGGCGGTCGGCAGGAGCGCCCGATTAGACCGTTTTTATTACATTTTCTAGTTCACTTTCCGATTTTACAATCGCAATCTTATGTTTGGGATTTGCAATTTCGTGCAATGTTTGCAACATTCTTCCAATTCCATAAGCTAAATCTGTTTCACAAACAAATATTGTTGCATCTATCATCAGGAGGGCTTTCAGTTTATGATAATTTTTTATGATTATATTGCTTTCCAAGTATGATATCTTGAAATCGGTGACATATCTAAAATAGACGATCTCAATGGCACCTTGCTTTACTCTATTATCATTCTTTAAGCGACCGAAGTAATCAATTGTTTTTTTTGTGTCCAATACACCCTTTGGAAATGTGTCTATTCGTTGTCCGTTTTGAGAAATATCATACTTGTACGTCATTTCATGCACCTTATCTGATGTGGTGTTGTATTCTTTGGTGGTACCGGATAGGTGCGGAAGCCTTGCGGTTTCCTTCCCTCCCCAGAACCGTACAAGCGACTTTTCCTGCATGACGGCTCAAGCACTCGATAAGACTCTTTCTAAGAAGCTGGCGGTTGAGTTCTATTATCGGCTCTGTAAGGCGGATATTACGGGCTTTACTCCGTATAGCAAGGTAGCTTTATATTTAGGATCATAAGGTGTTGCTTGACTTTGATCTTAACCAAAGCTTACTAACATTAGTTGCTAAAGTGCTTTGATATCAGATAGTTTAAATATTTTGAAAAAGTATATGGTCACTACAAATTTCATGTTTCGTTTTTTCTGCGTCTCAATGGAATGCTGGTGATTCTCTAAGCTTTGTAAATTTGCCTTTGTTCCAGGGTCAGGATAGTACAATACCGCCGATGAATTACTCACCCACCTTCTTTTAGCAGATTGTTTGTAAGTAACTCATGCGTTTCAAGCCAGAAACGGATTGTTGGGCAACGATGGTTGAGTCCTGCTTTTTCCATGTGCCAGCCGTTATAATTTAGCACATGGTAGGCCGGCACAGCAATAAGTAATTGACCATCTACACGATCTGACTTGCTGTGATGCATGGGCCGAAGAAGGCCCAGTTCACTTATTAAGACAACGGAAGGCATCCTTTACGGAAGTGAGTATAACATATATTGATGTGTTGATATTTTAAAAAAATAAATATTTGGCTTGCTATTATGTTTAAAGGTGCTTAGCATATGTTATCAATTAAGCCCCGCTGTAAATTGGCGGGAGGGTTTCTTTCTGTGGGGATTTCCGTTTGTTAAACGCTATTATCCTTCAGTTTGCAACGTTGAAATTTATAAAAGGAGGATAATGTTATGACAAATGGAACTGTTAAATGGTTTAATGACAGAAAAGGTTTTGGATTCATCGAACAGGACGACGGACCGGATGTATTTGTGCATCATAGCGCAATCAATGCGACGGGGTTTAAATCCCTGAGTGAAGGCGCGCGCGTGACCTTTGACATTGAGCAAGGGCCAAAAGGTCCGGCTGCTGCCAATGTGACCATGGTCTAATCTGCTTTTTAAGGCAACTAAAGGCATCTCCTGTGAAACGGGGGATGCCTTTTTTAATGATCGCTTGCATCAAACCACAATTACGCCGGCTGAGTTTCTCTGTTATCAGCGATCTTGTCGATTCGGCAACCAACCAGTAAGGAAAAGCTATGGCAAAATCTCATTACCAGTTCAAGAAACGTCAGAAAGAATTAGACAAGAAAAAAAAGAAAGAGGAAAAAAGGAAGCGCAAGCTGGAAAGCAAGGCGGTTGAAACCGATGAAACTGAAAAAGACCTGCCCCCTTCAACGGAGGACCGCGAAACATAGGGACCGGCCAGCACCAATCGCCAGAGCTATACAATAGTAATAATTGAATATAAAAAAAGGCAGGGTCAAAAACAAACAACCCGGTTTTTATGAGGACCAAAAAGTGGCGCTGCTTATTTCCGCTCGAACCGAGATGGGATTTGTCGCCGTTATCAACGGCACCCACGAGGGCATTTTGTATAAAAACGAAGTGTTCCAGCCACTGAAAATCGGTCAGGAGATTGACGGGTATATCAAAAAAGAGTTGGGGGTCAAGTCTTCGTTTGACCTTTGTTTTTTATAATATTTTGTTTCACTTATTAAGGTCGTCCAGGCCATAACTGATAACTCTTCTGCCAGTTTGTAAACATCCAACTTTTAAACTCGTTTCATCTCTCCCAATTTTCTACTTTCCAATTTTAAGTTTCAAGCCATAAACGGCTACCTATTTTACTTCGAACCCATTCGTGATAATAAGTATCTATTCTAAAAAGGGAGCATTCATGGTTTGTCCCCAACGAACCGAAGACGGTTCAGGAGGGTGGTTATTTGACCATGATTTGGCGAGAGTCGTGTAATTTTCCCGTATTTCAGCCCAGGGGAAACCGCATCGCCGGAGCGCAGCATAGGCGAATGCGGATGGGGCAGGAATCCCCATGGCCGAAATTTATGGGAAATAAGGGACGGAGCCTTATGAAATGGTCAGAGAACTACCCTGCTGGACAGTTACAATGTGAGGACAAACCATGAATGCTCCCTCTGAAATTTCCGACGAATTTTTTTACTGTCGTAGGAGGATTGTGTCATGTTACTGGTAACTGCGGCCCAGATGCAAGAATTAGATAAAAAAGCCATGGAAGAGTTCGGTATCCCTGGCCTGGTATTAATGGAAAACGCCGGTCGCGGGATCTTTGAGCTTATCTGCCGGCATTTTGCAGCAAGACTCTACCATGGAGTGACTATCCTGGTAGGACCTGGCAACAACGGTGGTGATGGTTTTGTCATAGCCAGGCATCTCAACCAGGAAGGAGTTAAAGTAGAACTTTTGATACTGGCTCCAGGAGAAAAATTCAGGGGAGACGCCCTTACCAATTACAATATAGTAAAAAAACTAGGGCTTCCTATCACAGAGTGCCTGGATTCCGACTCCCTTTTAACCATGTTGGAAACTATCGAGAAATCAGGCCTTATTGTTGATGCCATCTTCGGGACCGGTCTTGTCAGGGAAGTTAC
>JAFDDO010000079.1 GCA_019310825.1 Deltaproteobacteria bacterium
CGCGAGCTTGCGAACGATTCTTGTGCAGCCGTTTGTTGTACATCTATCTGAAATATTTGGAATAAAAAAACCTCTGCCTCTTGACATCGGCTGAATGTGTATGTATTATAATGTTTATACACATTCAGTGATGGAGGTAATGCCATGCGAACCAATATTGTAATAGATGACGAACTCATGAATGAAGCAATGACCCTCAGCCAACTCAAAACCAAAAAAGCTGTTGTTGAAACCGGGCTGAAACTGTTGGTCCAAATTAAGAAACAAGAGCGAATCAAAAGTCTGCGGGGGAAACTGAAATGGGACGGCGACCTCAATAAAATGAGGTTGGATCAGTGATACTGGTCGACTCATCCGTATGGATCGATTATTTCAACGGCATTTCTACGTGGCAGACAGACTCGCTCGACAATTACCTTTCCAATGTCCCCGTCGTCATTGGGGATCTGATTCTCACTGAGGTCCTTCAGGGCTTCAGATCAAACAAAGATTTCGAAACAGCCAAGAACTTCCTTGGCGCTCTCCCGTTCCGCCAAATCGGTGGATACAATGTCGCCATTCAAAGTGCCCAAAATTATCGCTCCCTTCGAAAAGCTGGTGTCACCGTAAGGAAAACGATTGATGTCATTATAGCAACATTTTGTATCATCGAAGGATTGACTTTGCTTCACGATGATCGTGATTTTGACCCCATGGAATCCCATTTTTTCCTGAAGACATTAACACCACCCTAAATTCGGCATATCCCCTACCATTTATTGTTTTAATGTACAACATTATATATTAACGAGACCCTGCCTTTTATAAAAACACTGCAAATCAAGAAATCCATACATGAGTTCAAGAATAAAATCAAGAAAATCATTTTTTTGATTAAATATTAGGCAGATACGGCGATAAGGTAAAAAAGGTATGCCCTTCTTGAAGGCGTGCTTTTTATAAATGAAGCCCAGAAGTCTGCTTTTTTATGCTTATTTGAGTATTATGCAGTGTCTATATAATTATTGCAGCAGGAGCTGAAATGCCAATAGCGTATGAATTCCGAAAGCCCGGTAAAATCGGTGGGATTACTCACACCCGATTTTATCTTTACCAGCCGAGCCGCCGAGGTACGCGATCCGTATGCCAGGTGGCGTGGGAGGGCTCCTCAGTGATGGGGAGTCCTATCCCGATATGTTACTTCCTTGTATAAATTAATTGAGAATGTTTTTTTAGGATCTTTAGATTTAATAATTATTTCATTATTGTCCGGGTGAACGTAGGCGAAACAATCATATGTCACCGAATTAAGCGCAGAAAGCAGCCCAACTGCTGCTGTTTTGTCAATTGGCTCACTTTTGTATGTAATTAAAGCAGAATTGTTATGAACAGTACCTGACAGTGTACGGTTAAGTCTGCTACTACTTAACCCTGTTGGTTCACTTTGCCATTCAGCAAACAGTTGGTTTTTCTTTACCTTAATTTCAACCTTAGTATCATTGCTCAAATACCAAGTGCCTTCATATGTGGCTGGTTTGACACCTTAGCTAAAATATGCACTAGTGTACTGTCGAATAAATTTTCGATATTCATTTCCCTTTTTAAGTGCGTCATCCCACCTTTTTTTCTCATTATCTTCTTTTGTATGAATCCCTGTTATGACATGAGAAACATTTTCGTGAGGTTCTTCCTGCGTTTGTGCAATCTTGATTATTTTTTTTGCATCTTCTAAGAATCCATTATTAAGGTACAATTGAGCAAGATTGGCCATTGCCAAAGTGTTACCCTTGCCAACTGATTTATTATAGAACTCAACTGCTCTGGTGGGAATTTCAATGTTGTTAGCCGCAACTCCTAAATTGTTGAGTGCTGTACTGTGATCTGGATCAAGAGCAATTAAAGTGTCGTAATTGTAGGCAGATAAGTATTCTAGGTTTGATTGAGACTGAGCATAAGCACCATCGAATAATATTTCTTTATCATCTGGGTTTAGCTCTATAACTTTTTCAAGAGCTAGTGCCGAAATTTGCTCGTTACCTCGTTCTTTTTCAATTTCAGATATCTTTTTATATAAGTCCGATTTTTCTTTTTTAGTAGTTGCACTTTTCAACCTAGACTCAACCAACAATACTGCTCTGTCTAACAGATTATTGTTTTTAAGCGTTCCTGCAAGATGAACAATTAAATTAGTTTTTTCTTCTTCATCAGTGGTTTGTTCAATCGCATTGGTCAGTAGTTTTTCAGCTTCATCATAGTTTTTTGAAAATTTATAGCAAATGGCTAACCATATTATTGCATTGTTTTTTTGTTTTTCATTTTCGCTTGTCTCTATTATTCTTTTCAATCGGTCTAAAGCGCTTTTATCCCCTGCCTTGGTATATAGAAAATAGAGATAAAGAGTTTCATTTTGAATTTTTTTGTCGGTATCAGTTTCATTTTTAAAATATTCTTCGAAAATTTCTTTCGCTTTTTCGTATTCCTTACTTAAAAATGCTATGTGCATTTCACTAAACCAATTTTCTTTATCACCCTCCTCTTTAAGCTTTTCGTCTTCTGTTTTGTTTTCCTCAGGCTCTTTTTTTTCAACAGCGATTAATTCTTCATGTTTGACTTCCTGAGATTCTGGATCTGTCGCTTTTATCCCGCCTTTGGCATCGCCGAAGCTAAAATCAAAGCTGATAATTCTTTTAAATAAACTTGATAACGGTTCACGAAAAACAACAATGAAGACAAGAAGGAAAATCACCCATATATTTTCAGACAAAAAGGATAAGACCTTGTCTAGAACTATTATTGAAGTTTCTGGTGAATTATCCATTCTTTATTTACCTATTGATAGATATTAATTTTGAACATAATCGCGGCGCTGGACGAAGTCAGCGCCGCGATTCCTGGCGACGCTCCGCGTCGCCAGGAACGCTTCGCTTCACTTGCCGGCGGCGAAATTTTGAAGCCTGTTTAAAGTCAATGTCATTAACTTAACCGATCGGCTTGTACTGCAGGAAGAATTTTCTTGGCTTTGTTTTATGATTTCGCGGATATTTTCTTTCGGGCCTGATCGGTTCGACGGTTCTTTGAAAAATATTCTGCAAGTCAGTTATCAGCTTCCTGATCTGTTTGCCAGTGTGGTGGAACAACAATGCGATCACCCCTTTGCTCTTTGAAAGTGCCTGTGTGAAATTGATTTGATATTCATGCCTTCTGGTGCTGTTGTCGTTTCCCAAAGAATCTTTGAGTAAAAACGCCATCACTGAGACGAGGTTTTTGACAAAGACTTTCGCATGAAAATCCTGATAGACCGACAGAGCTGATTTTCCGGAAAAGTTTTCCAGTTCCATACGGCACTTGATGACTTTATAATCTTCTTCAACGGGCCATCGGCTGTGATACAGGTCATGGAAAATTTCGATGGGATAACGCTCGGTGTCGATCAGGCAGGTAATTAGGACCTGGACCTTATCATCGTTTTGAATGCGAATCAGGCGAAGTTTCAGTGGCTTCATGTCCATACCCATTTGCCTGCATTGGGCTACAGAGGTGGGGAGTATGGGCAGGAGGATGATTTTTTCAGATCGTCCGGAGTGGAAGAATTTGCGTACAGCCTTCCATTTTGTGCAGGATATACGGGCACAGAAATTAGCATTCCTTGAAAGGATCAGGCTGAAGAGCCACCAAGCGGGATAGCCCCTGTCTATCAGTATGAGGTCGTTAGGCATTGATTTGAGCAAATGTTGGGTGGCAAGTTCGCGTTCACCAATGCTTTTTGGGCTAATGATGGCATCAATGGTGATTTTATTGAGAACATCGAAAAGCTGGGATACTTTGGCCATGGGAGAGGGGGCACCCTGGCGTACGTTCCAGACGCCGAAGTGTTCGGCGATGGCTTCTGTCAGTGGCAGGCGTGTGGTGGATCCGTCAATAGCCAGCAGTCGAAAACCATGCCAAGTGAGCGGTCTGAAATCTTTTTCGAAGAAGTTGACCAGGTGCCGGTTCAATTCGACAAAGGCATGAAACTTCAGTTTCATCCGGGCTTTAGTCAGAGCGGCTTTTGAAACCACCCTGCGGGCCACATCGAATCGGTAAAGGGTTTTGAAAAATTTATCCAACTCATCTTGGTAGGATCCTCGGACAAAGTTGATTAGAAATGCAATCAGGACGTGGAATGGTAGTTTTCTTTGGCGGGTAAAATCTTTTTTGGATTGAAGGTTACAGTCGATAAAATCTGGTGAATTGATAATTTCCTTAAGAGAATCAATAAGATTGGCACATATTTTGAACAGTAGGTTCTGTGCCAATAGCAACGGAACTTTCACAATTTTTTGGCATGGTATACTCCTTTCGTGATGATTAATGGTGGTTATTAATGAAAGTAAATATACCATGCCGACTACCAAATATCCAGTTATTTTGCAATGTTTTTAGATGGTTGGCCTACTTTTTGACTTCTTAAGTTAATGACATTGTGTTTAAAGTGCTATTTCTTGGCACACCGAAAGCCATTTTATAACGGCCAGCCCCCGCCGGTCAAAGTGCAAGCGGTGGTTCTGCACTTGATTTATTAAAAGCAGAAAATAGTTTGTCGAATTGGTCTTGAAGCTTTTTTCCGTCATAATAACCACAAGGTGAAATTTGAAACCGATAAGTGCCTTTTTGAAATCGATATGACAAAGCGCCACCTTTTCTGCTTACAATCTCAAAGAGATCATCTGAATTCAGCTCAAGACCTTTTCCATAATTGAATATTGTGATGCCACTGCCATTAACATCAACCACTTGATTTTTAATAACCGGAATAATCAAAAACACAAAGATCGCAAAGAATAAAAATGCAGCGATAACGGTCGCAATGCTAAATGAATGAAACGACAACAACGTCATTCCGCCGCTTACAATAAACGAAAGAAGCGCCCAATAGGTAATAAATTTTTTTTTCGGATAATATTTCATATGCTCATTTGCACAACATTATATATTAACCAGACCCTGCCGTTTATAAAAACACTGCAAATCAAGAAATCCATACATGAGTTCAAGAACAAAATCAAGAAAATCATCTTTTTGATTAAATATTAGGCTGATACGACCTATAAGGTAAAAAAGGTATGCCCTCCTTGAGGGCGTGCTTTTTATAAATGAAGCACAGAAGTCTGCTTTTTTATGCTTATTTGAGTATTATGCAGAGTCTATATAATTATGAGGATTTGTTATTTTGAGGGGCAGAGTGGAACATTTCAGCTCCTATCTATTGTCAAAACGAATCGTTCCTGAAAAGAGGTTGAGGTATTATCTCTCGTGGTTAACCCAGTTTTATGCTTTTTATGAAAAAAGCCTGAGTGATGACGTGTCATCTGAAGAGATCGATGGCTTTCTTGGTCACTTGATGAAGAGCCGTGAGGATTGGCAGGTCAGCCAGGCAAGTGAAGCGATACGGCTTTACATCTATTACAACCGACGTAAGTGCCAGAGTAAAGCGGACGCAGATATTGATTCCGATAATCAGTGGAAGGGTGTGGTGTCTGGAACTAGTGTCCTGTCAAGCAACAACTGACGCATCTTGCTTGTCCTTTTACTTACCTGACTGCGTTACTTCTTCGGTTACATAGCACTGCTATGCGCCCTCAGTCGTGCCTTGCAGGCAGGTAAAATTACTTCGCAATCTTGCTGTCACTTCTCACTTGACATGACACTAGGGGATGCCATCTCTGAATGAACTTATGGGCACTTTCGAACCTTTTTGAGTTCTTCAGTCTTAACAGCCCGTACTGTGTGCCCGGCAGTACACGTTTCAGGTAGGTTAAAGTCCCACTAGACCCAAGGCCCCGGGTCGATATCCAACAAGTAGGGGTAATGCCTCACTGGCCGAAGCGATGGAGCCCGGCTGTCATGACGGGGCATTTTGCCACTCCAAGCATGAAAATTTGCCATCTACTCGCTATGCTTGCTCGACACACACAGACGAACAAAGACTTCGGGCCATCTGCCAAACCGGCAAATGGCCGGATAGCTACTTTTGCCCGCCATGGGGGGCTTTGTTTCTTCCTTTTGATAACTTATGATATCATTAAAAAAAGAGTGAGTTTATTATTCTCTTGTTGGAGGTTAAAGATGGGGCGTTACTCTTATTTTATTAAGTCTGCTGTTATCTTCATATTACTCTCCGCGTTTACATATTTCGTCCATTTCCTCATCTTCAGAGACCCTCACCACATCTTCATTTATCTGGTTGGGGACCTGGGATTTCTGCCCCTGGAGGTATTTCTCGTGGTCATCATCATTGAGCGAATCCTCAGCCGACGGGAAAGGCAGATAATGTTGCAGAAGCTCAATATGGTCGTGGGAGCTTTTTTCAGCGATGTCGGTAGCCATCTCCTCGGCGACCTGCTCGGGCATTTTGATAATCGTGCGGAGATATCCGGTCACCTCAACGTCACTAAGGACTGGACGTCGGTGGATTTCAAGCGAGCCGTCTCTTATGCCTATAGCCTGCAGATTGACCTTGACTGCCGCAAAATCGACCTTGAAGAGCTGAAGGCCTTCCTCTCCCAGAAGCGGACGTTTATGCTGGGGCTGATGGAGAACCCCAACCTTATGGAGCATGACCGTTTTACCGATTTGCTCTGGGCGGTTACCCACCTTGACGAGGAGCTTCAGGCGAGACCGTCACTGAAAGACCTGCCGGAGAAAGACCTGAAGCACCTTGCCGTTGATATCCAGCGGATGTATGACCATCTGTCCAGTGAATGGCTGGACTATGTGCAGCATCTGAGGTCAAATTATCCGTTCCTTTATTCACTCGTTTTAAGAACACACCCCTTCCAGGAGCATCCCAGTGCGATAATTGAGAGCTAGCTATATATGTAACGCATGTTCGATACCCATGTCCATTGTACCCGGTTCTGCATTTGGATTAGGTTTTCTACCTTTCAAAGGTGGAAGTTTTTTTAGTGCGCAAATGACTGGCGGATTTGCGGCACAGAAGTGAGCCCAGTGGGCAACTTTTTCATCGAGTGTAATCGAATGTAATGGTTACGTTTTTCATGCCCCAAAAATAGTATTACACGAAATTCGTATCAAGGATTTATTGGGGATTGCCAATTGAAAACTGGACTCATTATCAGTATTGTTACCATGCAGCTATTGACAATTTCCTTTCTTAGGTAGATAAAAAAAGTGTGTCCCAATATGTTAACTGTATTGCAAAATGCTCAATAGGGGTCATGCAAAAAATATTTTCATGTAGCAAAGTGGATCTTTTCGGCATCAGTTGATGCGCTGAGTAAAAGCTATACTGCATTC
The DNA here is from genome assembly GCA_019310825.1 of Deltaproteobacteria bacterium. GTDB lineage: Bacteria > Desulfobacterota > Dissulfuribacteria > Dissulfuribacterales > UBA3076 > UBA3076. Next base: position 7,276 of record JAFDDO010000079.1, read on the forward strand.
ACCAATAAGTTTGTCTGAGAAAAATTACAGGAGGGTTTAGAGATGAAAAATTACTTCGTATTGGGCATTATTGGTCTGTATCTATTGACCGTGTTTCCGCTGGCTATAGGTGCCGAGGCAGGTAATGGCGAAGCGCTCTATATGAAAAATTGTAAAAGGTGCCACAAGTTGAATAAAAAGGGAATGGGGTCTTCCCTTGAGACCATGGCAAAGAAATATCAGAACAATAGTGCAGGCATTGTAGACTTACTCAATAATCCTACAGGGAAAGCAGCCAGAATGATGAAGAAGTTTATCACCGGTCTTTCCCTAAAACAAAAAGAGGCCATTGCCGACTGGATGATATCCCAAAGCCAAGGTAAGACAAAAGCAAAAACTAACATTGCTCCAATCAGTGAAGATACTGAGGCCTGCCTGAGCTGTCATGAATCCGTTACTCCAGGTATCGTTGCAGATTGGCGTACAAGCAGGCATGCCAAGACAACTCCTGAAATGGCCCTTAACAAACCTGTTTTAGAAAAAAGGGTTTCATCTGAAACCTTTGATAAAGGTCTTAAATCTTTTGTGGTAGGCTGTTACGAATGCCACAGTCAGAATCCCAAACTTCATTCCGATAACTTCGAGCATAATGGGTACCAAATTAATGTGGTGGTTACCCCTAATGACTGTAAGACCTGTCATCCAACCGAGATTAAACAATATGCTCAAAACATAATGTCACATGCCTATGGAAATCTTAATAATAACCCTGTTTATCGCGATCTGGTAGACTCAGTGAACGGCATTCAGTCTTTTAAAGATATGAAGACCGCCTTGGTGCCCCCGGATGAGGAGACTGATGCTGATTCATGCTTTTACTGCCATGGGACCTCTATTAAGGCCAAGGGTTTGAAGACCAGGGAGACAGCCATGGGTGAGATGGAGTTTCCTGTTCTTTCGGGCTGGCCTAATCAGGGTGTGGGGCGGCTTAATCCTGATGGTAGCAAGGGCTCATGCACTTCCTGCCATACCAGACATGCATTTTCTATCGCGATGGCCAGAAAACCTTATACCTGTTCTGAATGCCATAAGGGACCTGATGTTCCGGCATATAAGGTTTATGCGGTCAGTAAGCACGGGAACATCTATTCCTCACTTGGGAAAGAGTGGGATTTTAAGGCCGTACCCTGGACGGTGGGAAAAGATTTCACGGCCCCAACCTGTGCTACCTGCCATGTCAGCTTAATTGTTACTGAAGAGGGTGAAGTCGTCGCGAAAAGGACCCACCGGATGAATGATCGCAGCTCCTGGAGGATCTTTGGGATTTATGCACACGCCCATCCAAAGTCTCCAGATACCTCCATTATTAAAAACAAGGCTGGATTGCCCTTGCCGACTGAGCTTACCGGAGAGCCGGCGGCAAACTATCTTATTGACGCCAAGGAGCAGGAAAAAAGGCGAGAGAATATGCAGAAGGTATGCCTTACCTGCCATAGCGATGGATGGGTAAAGGGACAATATGCCCGGTTTGAGAACACCATCAAGACCACCAATCAGATGACCTTAGCCGCCACCAAGATTCTTCTTACTGCCTGGGATAAAGGGGCAGCTAAGGGTCTGGCACAGAACGATAGCATTTTCAATGAGGCCATTGAAATTAAGTGGTCGGAACAGTGGCTCTTTTTTGCCAATTCTACCCGTTTTGCCTCCGCTATGGCCGGAGCCGACTACGGTGTTTTCGCTAACGGTCGGTGGTATATGTCAAAAAATATCCAGGAGATGCTTGATTGGTTAGAATTTAAACTCAAGGGTAAAACCCAAAGAGATTAAGGATCTTAAATTCCAACTGCGGCATGGTGTAGAGGGGTGGCACTATAATAGCCTCAGTGGCAAGAGGAGATGGCGTTTCCAGGCACTCTAGAAAAGTAAATTGAATCAAGCAGAGTGTTTTGGCCGGCGAGTGGATAACCTTTGAAAAAATACATGGAGGTGTTTTATGAGACGTGTAAGAGTGTGTTTAGTTATGGCGATGGCGCTGTTAATTGTATCATCAGTATTGTCTGCGGCCGAGATAGGCAAATTTTCGTATAAAGATTTCAAACAGCCCACGAAGTGTGGGATGTGTCACAAGGAGATATATCAGGAATGGCAGCAGAGCCTTATGTCACAGAGTTTTACACATGAATGGGATCAGGTTGAATACTTTA
>JAFDDO010000231.1 GCA_019310825.1 Deltaproteobacteria bacterium
AAGATTTATAATGAAGATGCAACAAAAACAACTAATGAAAATGAATTATTTGACACTGTAATCATTAGTTTTGCGTTACATGAAAAAGATAGAACTACTCAAAAAAGTTTTATAAATGAAGCGCACAGACTTATAAAAAAAGACGGCTTCATACTTGTTGTTGATTATAATTTTGATAATAAAACAGCTAAATTGATCAAAATAGGAATAAGTATAATTGAAAGAATAGCAGGAAAAGAACATTATAATAACTTTAAAAGCTACATACGGAACAATGGGTTATTAAGTTTAATAAACAAAGATAAATTTACACTTATTAAAGCCCACAAAAAATTATTTAATGGGGTCGTCATGTCAATGTATCAAAAGACGATATCTGGATAGGGAGGCACCTCGCAGCTTCCCCCGCCTACACCACGCAGCGTAAGGGTCTGTACTGCACATATCTCAAATCTTCACTGTGAATAAAAGCGACCTTTCAGAAAAAATCGGAACACTCCCTAAGCAACGAATTGTCCAAATCTCAGTCGGAGTCAGACTTCCTCCGAAACCAAGAGAAATAAATTGAATGGTTATCACCTAACCAATGGCATAAAAATAGACGGGCTATATCTTGCGGTTCAAAGCATTCTTTGCTCTGTCAGATATGCCCCTCTCAAGGTTCGAGGCGGTATCCGCCCGCCTCTTATGTCAAGGCAATAGCAGCCTCAAGGTCTGACTTATTTAACAAACTGACAGGGGCGTGAATATACCTTACAGGAACAGACAGTGCGGCAGCCCTAGCTCCAGTACCTTCCACCTGCAGGGCCGCGGCATTAGTACCTCCAACCTTTTTTACCACTACTTGATATGGAATTCCTGCCTCTCTGGCCAGATGGACCAGGAAATTGCTCCAAGCCCTATCTGCCAGGAATCTTCCATCACTTAACCTGATCTCAGGACCTGCCCCAAGCCTGGCAAATATGCGATGGGACGGCACTCCCGGCAGGTCATTGGCCATAGTGCCTTCGAGCGCCAACACCAGATCAGGATTTATCCGTCTTGCAACAGGGCCAGCACCCTTAAGACCGACTTCCTCCTGGGCCGAGGCCACAATATACAGATCGCATCCCGGCTCTGGAATCAGCTTTAAGGCCTCGAGCATCACAAATAACCCTGCGCGGTCATCAAAGGCCTTGGCCTGCAGAAAGCTGTCGTTCTCAGACCATATCCCCGGAAAAGTCACAGGATCACCAACCTTGACCTGAGACTTCACATCTTTGGGATGCAGACCCACATCTACAAACAACTCATCCACAGGAATGACCCTTTCCTTTTGGCTGTTTTTTTCAGACAAAAGGTGCGGAGGGACCGAGCCTATTATCCCTTGTAGAGGCTTATTGCCCCAGACAAGCACTGACTGGCCATACAACACCCGTGGATCTATCCCGCCCACAGTTACTACCCTTATGAAACCAAGCTCATCAATATGCTGTACCATGAGACCTACCTCGTCCATGTGGGCATCGATGAGCAGCCTCGGCCCTTCTCCTGGAACCCTTGCAATGAGGCTACCCATAGCGTCAGTGCTGACCTCGGCTGTCAGCCCTCCAAGGATTTCCTCTACGATATCTCTTACTGCTCCTTCCCGGCCGGAAATGCCTGGTGCCAGGGTCAAGCGTTTCAAAAGACTAATATCCATACTGTTCATTCACCTCTCAAATCCTAAGTTCCTTTATCCCCGATATTGAGACTTGCTTCAAGCATATTCCAAAGCCCTTCCTCGGGCCTGGCCTCTATCTCCAATACCCAAACTGGAAGGGGCTCTTCACCATTGGCTCCAAGTTCATGCCAGATCGGTTCTATCTTCACCCTATCCTTATGTGTGGTCACAAGGGCTTTTGCTCCCTGCTTCACGGCCCGTGCCATCAATTTGATCAAATCATCCCTTTTATATGAATAGTGGTCAGGAAAAGCTACTCTACCCTTTAAATCAGCCTTCAGATTCTCCAGGATTGCAAAAAAGAATTCAGGAGCGGCAAGGGCACAAACACCAAATAATGGCTCACCTGCCAGCGCATCAGGCTTTGCAACTTTCCCCTCCATTGAAAGAAATCTCGTAGCCCGCATCTCACTCAGAAATACAGGCCTGCCCGGGACCATTGTCTGAAGCTCTCGCCTGCCTATCTCCTGGTCAGCGAAAGATAGTGCATCTGCCCTGGTCAACAGAATCGCGGTTGCCCTGGAAAGCGCTGAGACAGGCTCTCTCAGATCACCCCCGGGAAATACCCATCGCGTCCCAAAAAAATTTATTGCAGGCAGCAGCACAAGATCAACATCCCTGAAAAGGGCCATATGCTGGAAACCGTCATCAAGGACGATTGCCTGTACACCAAAGCGTTCTGCAGCAAGCTTTCCAGCAGCATACCTGTCTGAACCAACCACAACAGGGATACCCGAAAGGGCCTGGGCTATCATCACAGGCTCATCCCCGGCATCCTGCGGGGAAACCAGCACACTCGTCCCATCAGAGACCACGAGGGGACCACGCCCTGCCCTTCCTCCATAACCCCTGCTCACAACAGCCGGACTGATCCCCCTGATCTTCAGCCAATTGGCTACAGCCAATACATGAGGTGTCTTTCCTGTCCCGCCAAGGGAAAGATTGCCTATGCTTATCACAGGGCACGAAAGTCTCCTCGTGGCAATATGCCCGTTCCTATAGGCCCATGCCCTGACCTTCATCAGGGCGCTGTATAAGGGCGAAAGGGGCCTGCCAAGGGCCAAGAG
>JAFDDO010000080.1 GCA_019310825.1 Deltaproteobacteria bacterium
ACACGTCGAGTCTCTGTTCTATTACATGTGCTTCATCTCTGTATTGGACTCTTACATTAAGAAGTGGGGCCACGGTTTCATCTTTGAAACCGATACGGGCAATAAAAGGAATCCCGGCCGAGTAGGCGGCCTGAACAGGGCAGGGATCACTGTCATGAAATACCAGACACAGATCGTAGTTTCCTGACTTGATTCTGTTTAATAGGGAAAATAACCTTTTGTATCCCCCGTAATAGGGAATTATTGTTCTGATATCAGGATTATTTTCAAAAAGAACTGAAAACTTTTCTCTGACCATGAAATCTATGGATGCGTTTGGAAGAATGCAACGTATGGCCCTCACTGCCGGTGTAGAGAGCAGGGTGTCTCCTATGGCAGTTGAGGACACTGCCAATACATTACTGATTTCGTCAGGGTTAAGTTCACTGACCGATTTTTTTCTTTCCTTTTTCTTGCCCTTTGTGATCAGAACAGCCTTCCATGCTATTTTGTTTAAGAGCTTCATGGCAGCACCACCTTGAACCGGGCCATCCATTTGGCCAGGATGAAAAGTGACCACAACTGGCGCGCCTTGAGGCCGTCTTTTCCAATTTCAGAACTGATCAGATTGGATACACCCTGTTTTTCAAAAAGCCTGTAGAAGTCATCCGGGGCATCCATAATTACTTCTTGTACCTTGTTTTTCAGCGGCCCCCCAATCCACCGGGCCAGAGGTATGGAGAACCCCTTTTTAGGTCTTTCGAACATTGCTTTTGGAATACGGTCAGAGAAAGCATCTCTTAGGATGCGTTTCCCCTTTCTGTCCGTTTTCATGCGGTATTCTGATGGAAGGCTAAGGGCAAATTCCATAACATCATGATCAAGAAAGGGAGATCTCAACTCAAGTCCGTGGACCATGCTCATGTGATCGGCATAAAAAAGGATATCTCCGGGGAGATAGGTGTTTATGTCGGTAATCTGGAGCCTGTCAAGGTCGTCGTCTCTGATCTGGTTGTAGAACGATCCGATCAGATTAACGGCCGTAGGATGCACAATTTTTTCCGCCAGAGGACCGCTTGGATGAAACAGCAACTTTCTGGAGCTTGAAGGAAAGATTTCAAGAAAGGCAAGATAGCGCATCGGCTGGTTAAGCAGAAGCGCTCTGTCGGCAGACCTTGCAGGAAACCTCTTTTTTTTACGGCTGCGGTTCAGGATGCTTTCTGCCCAAGTGCTGGTTTTTCTTAGCTGACAGTAAGGACGTCGGAGAAATAGTCTCTCAAGTCTTTTAATGAACAGACAGTGGCCATAGCGCCTGTATCCTCCAAAAGCCTCGTCTCCGCCGTCTCCAGTGAGGGCAACCTTGACTTCCCCTGATGCAAATTTGCTCAGGAAGTAGAGGGGAATGGCCGTTTCATTGGAAAAGGGTTCCCCAAAAAGGGCGAGGATCTCCGGTGCTTCTAAAAGGGACTCCGAGGGTAGATAAAACTCATGGTGATCCGTTTTCAGATGATCTGCAATTTGCCTGGCATATGGCAGTTCATTGAACCTCTCATCTTCAAAACCTATTGAAAAGGTCTTTACCGGCCCTCGTAGTGCCATGCTGGCAACAGTGAGGGAAGAGTCAATGCCGCCTGAAAGAAATGCTCCCAAAGGCACATCTGATACCAGACGTTTGACCACAGCCTGATCAAAACGCTCTTTTGTTTCAATACAGGCCTGCCTGTAATCCATGTTTCTCTTCGCCGGATTTATTGACCAGAATGAAGCGTTGTTGATTATTCTGCCTTTTTCCACTTCCAGGAGATGTCCGGGGGGAAGCCTTCTGATTTTTTCAAATGCACAGAAGGGATGAGGGACGTATCGAAGGCTCAAATAAAGGTCCAGGGCCTCAGGATCAATTTTCCTGTCACATCCGGAAAGTGTAAGAAGTGCCGGGATTTCCGAGGCAAAGAAAAAACCAAAACTGTTTTCAACATAGAATAGAGGCTTTACTCCAAGCCTGTCCCGCACAACAAGCATTTTTTTACTGTTGTGGTCAAGCGCACAGAAGGCGAACATCCCTTTTAGTTTTTCAATGCCCGACTTGCCATATATCCTGATGATATTTGCCAGCACTTCTGTATCTGAGCGTGTGGTGAAAACACATCCTTTTTTTTCAAGCTCGTATTTTAGCTCTGAAAAGTTGTAGATTTCACCATTAAAAACCACTGTTATTTCTCCTGCGGCATCTGTAAGCGGCTGAGATCCTCCTCTTATATCGATGATTGCCAGTCTTCTGTGGGCAAGACCTATCCTGTTGTCACAATAGATGCCGCTTCCATCAGGTCCTCTATGTGAGAGAAGGGAAGATGCCTTCTCAAGACGCCTTTGAGTGTCTGGTAAGCTGTTTTCTTTTATGGAGTATCCTGCTATTCCGCACATGATATATTGTTAAATCAGAGTATTGTCCGGCCAATAGTTGCTTCAGAAATATTATATTGCCTGTATCTCTGCAATTTATTTTAAGTGGTTTCTATCCCGAGAAAGTAGTTCCTTTTGATGCTCACACGATTTTTTTTGGCACTGCAACTTGATCATTTACCCAACGGCTTGTAGGCTTTCGATACCGCTATGGACGGGTCCCAAGCGGAAGAAAACATTGTGACGTACGGGAGAACAGCCTACCTTTTCCTTCACAGAATTCAAAGGGAAAACTGATGAAAAACACTTGCTTGTATGAGTGACTCGAAGATTGCAGTAATAGACGGAGGCAGGCTTGAGGTCAACAGGGCATTTATCCCACTCCTTGAGTCCAATGGTCTCGCGACTTTTAAGGCGTTGATGTCACACCCGGGACACGCGGTGGCGAAGTGTGCTATTAAAGAACGAAATACAGTTCGACTTGATCTCGAAACAGAGGGCGGAGAAAAAAAATCTTTTTTCCTTAAACGCTATGCACCTCCTGCAGTAGGGGATAGGTTGAAGGCATATCTCAGCCTTAAGCGACCGGATCCGGGTGCCAGACAGGAATGGCATGCCATGTGGACCTTCATGCAGCTTGGCCTTCCAGGGCCTTTACCGGTAGCCTGGGGGCAGGATGATAAAAATTCATTGGTTCTTTCAGAGGGTGTAAGTCATGTGATGAGACTCAGTGAGTGGGCGGAAAGGAATTTTGGAGAAGGGTCTCATAGAAACACACAAGCTATTCCGGCAAAGCATAGGATCATTGAAGAAGTAGCGAATATCGTGGCAAGGATGCACTCGGCTGGATTGCATCATCAGGATCTATACCTCTGCCACTTTCTGTGTGGTTCAGAGCAGGGATGTCTGCCCCTGACCCTCATAGATCTCCAGCGAGTGGAACGTCACAGAAGACTGTCCGGGAGATGGCAGGTAAAGGACCTTGCCCAACTGCATTTTTCCTCGGCACAACACATAACCAGGCAGGATATACGGCGTTTCTGGAAGGTTTATAATTCAATATATCATACTGGAAGGAGGATAACTCCGCTCTGGCACTCAATACTTAGGAAAAGTGAGCGTATAAGGCGTCATACGTTTAAACACCAGCTGTGATGGAGTCAGGCCCCTCAATGCCAGAAATCTATTACTGCGCGACAGTCCGCTTTTATGTGCGTAATTTCATGGCTACACCATAGGGTTTGAATTTCCTTCTGCCTCCCCTATGTTTGGCCCTTTCGAGGACTGCCTTTAATATTTTTCGTCCTGATCCGGAAATTCCCCTTTTTATTCTGTAATCGTGGAAAAAACGCATTCGTTCACTGAAACTTACAAGAGGCCAGGGCACAGTGAGGTGCAGAGAAGCCAGGTCGTCAAGCTGTTTCCTCTTGATCCTGAAAGAGGACCAGATCATCTTCCCCATTTTTTCTGAGCGTTCCAGATCTATTGGCTGGATTTTATAACCGCTTAATGGGGATCCGATGATAAAGACATGCCATGTGAAGAAATCTTCATGAGCCAGTCCTGCATCATGTATGGCAGCCAGTCCTGAAGACAGGGTATTGGATATGGCTTGTCTCTTCTTAACAGACCCCATGACAAGGTCATCATCAAAAAATGTTTGAAGTGATGTGAAATCTGTCAGCTCTGCGATCAGAAGGAAACTGTTTCCACCCCCTTTGCCCCTTTGCCATCCCCATGCAACAGGATCAAGGGCGTCAAAACCCGCCCTTGCATAGTGCATCATGTTCTCAAGTTCGTTATAGATCATTGGTTCTGGCCTGAAAAAGGCACTTGCTTTTCGTTTCATATAGTTCTTGTGGCACTTTAAATAAAAGATCCTTGGAGGATCTCCAAGCTTTATCCTGTGAACAACGCTTCTGCTGTTCCGGTCAACCACTTCTCCTGTAAGGGCGATAAAATTTTCAAAGCTGTTAAGACCACAGGCCTGAAGGAATTCCTGCCATCCATCCAGCACATGAACATCTTTTGCAAATGATTTAAATTTGTATCGTGTAGCTGTTGTATCTATCATGGCATTGATAGAAGCTTAGTCACTTCTGTTATAGTAATGATAGAATCCCTTATAAACAGGAGAGGACTTGGTCTCGATTTTGGCCATTTCGTGATGGTCTGTTGAGGTTGATCTGAGAATCGGCACGATTTCTCGCCCCATTTTGGCTCTTATTACTGAACCTGTACCTCTACCGCATCGAGCCAGGTTCCATCAGGGATACTATCCGCATCGTCATCCACTGCAAAGTATATGGCATAATCTCCTTGAGGGAGAGGTATGTTGAGGATCTCGAACAGGGGCAGGTCAAAGAGCGGAGCTTGACCACACAGGTTGATTCCAGGCGCCCAGCCGGTCGGAAATATGAATGAATACCAGTTGGAGCCTACATAAGCGGCAATCCACCAATCCACATCCGGGCCATCATAACTTCCCGGATGAAGGCTGACCGTAATGGAGACTGGAGTATCCTGTGAAACGATCAATGGACCGTCTTGGCCATTTGCTTTTATGTCTATTGAGACATCCCCGCTTGGGACCCAACCTGCTATTCTCGCCATCATCCACCAGAAGGCTTTTCCTTTAAGCTGACAGTTGAGACAGCGGGAATGGGCACAAGAAGAGCAAGAGGCACATTCACCTGAATGGGCCGAACACCATTCATCCGCCCAATTACCGCCATCATAATCGCACTCGTCATCGGCACCTTGATTCAAGAAATAGTTGCCGTCGGGATCATAACTTTCAATATCGGCAAAATCGAAAAGAATTTTGTTGTTTGCGGTGCAATAGTCGCGAATCTGGTTGTTTCGGATATTTACGTTCCCACCTTCACCGGTTCCACTCAGATGCCCGGTCATGTAAACAAATGTAACATCCGGATAGTCTGTTTTGAGGTCATTCATCAAGGTAAGGTAGGTATCAATCTGTTCTTTGGTGCCATCAACCTGACCGCACCATGACCACATGACCATGTTTCTGTCACAACCTGAAGTATCCAGTAGAGTTTGAGTCCTGGTTGCCCAAGTGGTTCGGTCCGGATTGCCCAGATCACCGGAGGGATTTCTGTCATGAAAAGAAAGCCCGCCATTCGTACCATCACGATCAAACCAATAAAGAGCACCTGTGTTGACTTTTAGGAGATTCATTCCGGTTACGATTTGGCTTCCATGTGATGTGTGACCATAAGAGATTTTGAACATGACTTTTGCCTGATTTATCCAATATGCTGGAATCTTAGTAAGATCCGTACAGGTATGGTCGATGATAATTGGTTGTGAGAAAGATATGGATTGACTGCATAATAAAATCCACAGCACTATTGTGGCCACGAGCATCTCGACAGGCCTGCGCCGGTTTCTCGTCATTTCATTACTCCTTTTAAAAAATTGGTCTTAAACTGTGACGAATATAATCTATAAACGGAGATTATATTTAATATTATTTCTAGGACATTCCTCATAAAAAGACAAGCGAATATCAATTCAAAATAAAATCGATGGCAAACAAAGATAATGATAGGAAAAAGATTATATTAACAGTGAGTTAACGTTTTTTGTCAAATCCGGTAAACACATCTTTCATTTGGTCAGCTTAATTGATGTATCATATTGTTCCAAAAAATGCTAATTCATAAAAAAATTGGAAAGGATTTGTCTATAAGTCTTTGTCTGGCTCAGCTACAGGAGGTTCATATAAAGATTATTAAAAAATAGCTTTTATTATTATCGAAATTGAAAATTACTGTTATGTTTTACGAATCGCTCAAGGCCTAGACAAATACAGTATATTAAATATCTTTTACTGGAAGGTACGATTTTCGAAACCGCAGCATAAAGGCTGGCAGTACCCCTTCAGAAAAAGAGAACATTAAACAATTATATATTTTCAAAAAAAATTCCAAAGACTATACTAGATTTTCTGCTGACAATGGGTAAAACAATGTAAGACAGTTCAGCCTGATTTAAGACGCCTGTTATTCGGCATTATAATGCGGTGCATAAGTAAAGACGACCGTTTGGAGAGCTGCCACATTAAAATATATATGGGACTAAGTAATCAGACGGCGATGGCCGGTATAATAAAATGAAACTGAATGAGTTGTTGCTGTTAAACAAATTTTAGCACCTTCAAGGAGACGGAATGAAACTGACCGATTTATTACCCCTGGAAACCTGGAAAGCCCTCGAAGAAGAAATCTTTGCCCGCTACGGTCTTCAGTCCAGTGTGTTCGACATTGATGGATTCCGTATTACGGATACCAAACACTGGGCCAACCGTCTCTGCCCGGTGATCAAGGCCGATGACCGGGGTCAGACCTATATATGCGCCGTGGCCCATATGAACCTGGCCGTCGTGTCCCAGCGCACCAAAGAACCGGTGATCGGAGAGTGCGACGCAGGCCTATCCAAAATGGTAGTCCCCATCTTTTGCGGCGATGAATTTCTCGGTGCGGCTGGTGGCTGCGGCCTGCGGTTGGACGACGGCGAGGTAGACACCTTCATGCTCAACAAGTTACTCGATTTGCCCGAAGAACGGACCAAAGAGCTCTCCGATGACATAGCAAGCATGAGCACGGCGCAGATGCAGGAGCTGGCCGACTTTATCAAGGATTGGCTTAAGCAGCACATCCCTGAAGCCAAGTGAGTTTTTGCGGCGTGTACATCTAAATGGCTGCTGCAAATAAACCTGCACGGTAAAACCACATAAGATGTCGGAATACCTGGAATATCTTGTATCAGATCTGATAAAATAAGGCACTTTCCCTGTAATGGTTAGATACCTATAGGCAGTTTAAGACTATGGCAAAAAAAACTTTTTGAATTAACCATAGGCTTCAAGGGATTCAAATATTAACAATATGATTTTTTGGAGAAGTTCAGTCCCGCGGCACGGCCATCATACGTTCAACAGCCTTGAGGGCCCTTAAACGAATCGGTTCGGGCACAATAATCACCGGCCCCTCTGCCTGAAGTGCCCGCAACAAATCCTTCAGGCCTGTTTTTTTCATGTCTGTACAGATCATTTCAGGAGAAGCAGCGTAAAATCTCTTTTCTGGGTTTTGCTTTTTCAACGGATGTAAAAGCCCTATTTCTGTGGCAACAATGAATTCCTTTGACTTGGATTCTGCTGCAAAGGTGAGCATGCCGCTGGTGCTTCTTACCGCGTCCGCCATGTCTAGCACCTCTGGAAGGCACTCGGGATGGGCCATCAGCAAAGCCTCTGGGTGAGCGGCTTTTGCCTCCTTGACCTGGGCAACTGTGAGATCATCGTGAATCGGACAGTAACCAAGCCAGTAATGGATTTTTTGATCTGTATGTCTCTGTGCCCACATTGCCAGATTCTTGTCCGGGGTCATAAGGATCTCAGGAGTCTTTAAGGATTTAACGACCTGTACTGCATTGGCTGAGGTACAGCAGATGTTGCTCTCTGCCTTTACTTCGGCTGTAGAATTCACATATGTGACCACAGGCACGCCGGGATACTTTGCTTTCTCAGCCTTTAGTTCCGCAGCGTTCAGCATATCCGCCATACCGCAGCCTGCCTCTTTTACAGGCAGTATCACCTTTTTGTCCGGACAAACAATGGCCGCAGTCTCAGCCATAAAACGGACTCCGCAAAATATTATGATATCAGCCTTGGTTTCTGAGGCCTGGATACTCAGGGCCAGAGAATCCCCGGTAAGGTCCGCAATATCCTGAACCTCCGGCACCTGGTAATTGTGAGCGAGAATGATGGCGTTTTTCTCCTGTGCCAATGCACGGATTTCTCTAGCTAAACTTTCATTGGACATTTTGTTCTCCTGATTGTAGGCGTTCACAGGTTCTGGGTTCACCGAAAATCTAAGCCGTTGATTCATGAGTTCTGAATGGAGGCTGGATATAACCCTGAACGGTGAACTTTGGCCTTTGAACCCCTGAACGGTTACTCCCGATCTTGGTCATCTGTACGGTAAATTTCTACACCTGGAGGTGGAACAAACTGGAAAAGATCGTCTGAAAGGCCTTTGTTGGCCTTGATATTTTTGAACACAAGATGTGTCCTGCCACCTAACTGGTCTTCCAACCACATCTCCTTTACCAGATGGATATCAGAATCCACGACAATCCATATGGTGCATACCTGCGGTATCGGATTCCTTGGCGTAAGCTTCAGCATCCACTTGGCTTCTGGTTGGCCTTCTACAGGATGCTCTACTATAAAATAATGCTTGATGTCACCTTTTCCAAAAAAAAAGGCTTTGCTTATCTCAGTTGAAAGTAATTGATTCCTAGGAAGCACCATTACCTGATTGGCTTCCTTTTCATACACATATACCTCTTGCCCACTGGTGACAATGAGCTGTGGTTCCGGTTGATTGTATTCCCATCGCATCTGGTTCGGACGATTGAAATAGACTTTTCCTTCTGCCTTGAGACCCTCTGAAGAACCGGCAGCAAACGTCTCCTGTTCGAAGTTAGAGGTAATATCAGTAGTGGTTTCGTATTTTTTCTGTAACAGTAATACAAGATTTTCTGCACGATCCGAAAGACCCTCTGCCAGGGATTTTGAAACAGGAGTAAATACCATAACTATAAGTAATAAAAAATAAAATAAGCGCACATTGTGCATAATTATGCCTCCATTCGACTACAAAACAATATAAGCGTTCACAGAGCACAGCATCTGCTTTGTTGTCGGGCACTTGAAGTACAGGGAGTACGTCTGCGCACTCTCCGCCTCGCATCTGCAGCACCCTGTAAACGCTTACAGCTCGATGGGTTGCGGTAAAACGGGCGTTGTAATCCCGTGAACAGTTACCTTGTCTGGATACTAAAGTATTTTT
>JAFDDO010000081.1 GCA_019310825.1 Deltaproteobacteria bacterium
AGGGATTTTGGGAGATAACTTCCAGAGCGCTGGAACCAGGGCCAACCGGCTTTTCGCCGACAACAAAATCCCAACCGATGGCCCCTGCCATAGGATAGGTCCGCCCTTGCCAGATAAGTTGCCTGCCCAGATACATCAGGGCTCCGCACTCTGCATAGACAGGAAGTCCGCGATGTATAGCCTTATAGAGATCTTTTCTCATGGCTTCATTGGCTGAGAGGCGTGCGGCCTGTGTTTCGGGGAACCCCCCTCCTATGTATAGTGCATCGAGTTCCGGCAATCCGCCACCTTGAAGGGAATTCAGAAATATCAGTTTTGCCCCGGCTTTCTCCAGGGCTTCAAGGTTTTCAGTGTAATAGAATTGGAAGGCCCCATCCCGGAGCACACCTACAAGAGGCGTTTGTGACGAAGGGATTTTTTCGGCATCAGGGAATAATTCCACGCCATCCATACTGCCAAACTCCCATTCCTTACTCTGATCAGCAATTCTTGCTAATGCATGGATATCTACTGATTCTGTCACTATCCGGCCCAGCCGGTCCAGGGCTTTGGCGGCCTCAGGGTGTTCTTCCCACGGAGTTACACCAAGATGGCGCATGGGGATAGGATCACCCTTCATCCTTGGCAGGGAACCGAGTATAGAAATGCCCGTGTATTTTTCCACAGATTGCCTGACAATCGTTTCATGGCGCAATCCGGCTACATGGTTGAGTATCACTCCTTCAATACGAAGTTCCGGATCAAGCCCCTGACAACCCAGGACAAGGGCTGCGGCTGTCCTTGTCATTTTGGTGCAGTCCAAAACTAAAACAACAGGGGCATCTATCCACTTGGCAAGTTCTGCCGTGCTACTTGAACCGGACTTATCTACGCCGTCAAAGAGACCACGATTACCTTCTATTACACTGATATCAGCGTCTTTTGCCCTGGAGGCAAAGGACTTGCGGATGATTTTCTTGGACATAAGGAAAGGGTCCAGGTTGTAGCAGGGCCTTTTGGCTGCCTGTGAGAGCCAGCCGGCATCAATATAATCAGGGCCTTTTTTAAAAGGAACAACTTGAAGGCCCTGTTTTTGCCAGGCCCGAACCAGTCCTAAAGCGGCAACGGTCTTCCCGGCTCCGCCTTTAAGGCCTGCGATGACTAATCTGGGAAAATTTTCTCGGAACATGTGATTACAGTAACTCAATATTACGGAGTTTTTCAAGGAAGGCGGATTCTTTTTCAGAATCACCCAATGCCTTGTAACAGCTTGCAATATAGGGGACCGTTTCTCTTGAGTCGGGGAATTTCAGAAGGCATGAAAGCGCCTTGCTATATTGTCCTAAGTTCATATAACTAATCCCCAGGCACGTATTCAACGGCTCACTGCCCGGGAAACACTTAATGCCTTCTGACAAAATTATGACAGATTCATCAAAGGCCTTGTTTTTTTGTTTAATGATGCCCAATCCCAGATAAGCACGATGGTCAGGGTAATAACCCAATGCCCTTTTAAACAGCTTTTCAGCGGTTTTATCTTTTTCCCTGATGGCGTCGATTTTGGCATAATCCCCGTGGCTGAAAGTCATCCCCAGTCTTGAGCAAAAATCTGAATGCAGTTTATAGAGATCTTTTTTATCTATAAGTTCAATGGAATCAACATAACGGTGAAGATTTGCATAGTATTCACTCCTCAGTTTTTCGCCAAAGGCCAATATCGTATCTTTAGACAAACGGGGATCAGTATCAAAATACATAATATCTTCTATTTGCTGCAGCCAGATTTTGTCTGAGATCTTGAATTTTTTCTTGAAATCTGAGTAAAGCGCGGTGCCTGGAAACAGGTCAAGGATATAAAAAATAGTACTCATTGGCTTGATTACATGCATTAGATCTATGGTCTTTTGAATGGTTGTCCGGCTTTCTCCAGGGGAGCCATAGATGAAATAGGCGCGTGCAAGGATCCCGTATTTAGTAGTCAGATCGAAGGCCTTTTTAATGTCATGGATCTTAATATTTTTATTCAGGCAATTTCTGATTTTTTCAGAGCCACTTTCCACGCCGTAGCTGATTTGAATACAGCCGGCTTTCCTCATCCAATATAATGTTTCTTCACTCACACAGTTTACTCGCGAGATAGCAAACCATGTGATATCAAGGTTTCTTTCCAGGATTTTTTTGCATATCTCAATCACCCGATCCCCTTTGAGCGTAAAGGTATCATCGGAGAAATAAAAAAAATTAATTCCTTTTTTGTAGAGCAGTTCCAGTTGCTCCACAAAGTATTCCGGAGAGTGAAATCTTACTTTACGTTTCCAAAATCGAGGTGATCCGCAAAACGTACAATTCCATGGACACCCTCGAGACGAGATTACATGCTGATATTTGAAATATTTCGCCGGATTTGGTAGCTCATCAATATTTTGAATAAAAGGGGCATCTTCGGTCTTTAGTATCTTGTCTTCCTTCCTGAAACAGATTCCCTTAATGTCTTCAACATGCTCATAATCTGCCTTTTCTATACATTTTATCAGATTTGAAAAGGTGTACTCTCCTTCTCTCATAACTATGAAGTCTATTTCCTTGAAATGGGACAGGAAGTGTTTCCACAGAAAGGTGGCTCCAACCCCGCCAAACACGATTTTGACCGTTGGATTAAGCTGCTTGGCAATTTGGGCAACCTCTATGCCTCCCCAGCGGTTTGCATGCAAGATGGAAAAACCAATGATATCAGGCCTTTTTTCTTTCAAAATCTCCTTGATTCTTCCAGGCGTTTTATTAATATTGTGCCAATTCAATATTTCGACATCATGGTGATTTGCTTTTAGCACAGCGCCTATATAATAAGCGCCTATGGGCACGACCCTTACATCGTAGTCCTGGAGTCTGTCTTCAAGGCAGTATGGATATATGAGTAATATTTTCATTTATTTCCTGATACCGTTTATGGCGCAATTGAAACGGCGGCTTCTTCGGACTTCTTTCAGGATAGAGACGTAACAGTTTGTATACATAGTAGTCAAGAATGGCCAATACAACCGCATCTTTTATTGAACTTAGGGCTTCGCCCCAATTGGAATCTCGGAATACTGGAATATGGAATAATGGGTTCTGGGAGAATGGATCATTGGTCTGTTGGCAAAAAACCCTTTTTTACAGGGAAGCTAATAAATGGAGAAATTTCTTTCAATGTCAACATTCCAACATTCCACTATTCTATTATTCCAGATGCGAGATATTAATTTAAATGAGCTGCCGGCAAATTGCCAACTGAATAATAACCAGAGCCATCTCCCCGGTCGAAAGGGGTAAGGAGAGGAAAAATATATTCAAATCCAGTTTCCATCCATAGTTGGTCTTGACATGGAATCACATTTTGTCTATAGAGATGTTCATTATGAATTGTCATTCAGAAAATTATGGGGAGTTCTGAATGATTTAAAAGAAAAAAAAGGTAATAAAAGCCGGCCCTTGCTCTTGGATTAATCGATGAATGTTAATATCTTGCCGGCAGGGCAAGAAATAACTTGTGTGTGAAAGCTTAAAGAACAGTGCAGATATGAATTTAGAAAAACTCCTTGCAAAAAAAAGAGACCGTATTGTAGATAAGTGGATTAATAGTGTCCATGAATCTTATCCTTCCCAAACCGTAGAGTTTTTCCGGCACCAAAGAAATAAGTTTGCCAACCCCGTAGGCGCCGAGATTTCTGAAGCAGTGGGACCTCTATTTGATGAGCTTTGTAACGGAAATAATCAGCAGAACATGTTTTCTCTTCTCGACAAGATAGTCAGAATCAGGGCGGTTCAGGATTTTCCGCCTTCAGGGGCTGTTGCTGTTGTTCTTCTACTTAAGAAAATCATCAGGGATGAGACGAGAAAAGATATAGATAAAGATGGATTTTTTGAAGACCTGTTGGAATTTGAGTCGAGGATCGACTATTGTGTTCTCCTCGCCTTTGACGTATACATGAAGTGTCGGGAGAAGATCTGGGCAATCAAATTGGATGAATTCAAAAAAAGACCATTTTTGGTAGAGGGAGAGGCAAAGTGTCTTTCTTATATGCTTCGACAAGAGCAGGAGCAGGGTAAAGGGACTAAAGACTGCTGTGGTAGTTGCGGTCTGGGAGAAGTGAGGTAACGGTAATGGGTGTAAAAGTATCGTTAAGTGTATCTCTTGGTGTGGTTCTGGCAATCGTAGTGGTTGCTTTGGTCGGAGGGGAAGTGTCAACCCTGCAGCCTGTCTTCGGGATTTTTGTACCCTATGCGGCGTTTGTCATATTCCTTGTAGGGTTTATTTATCGAGTCGTTGACTGGGGTCGGTCACCCGTTCCTTATCGTATACCTACTACGTGTGGGCAGCAGAAGACATTGCCCTGGATAAAACAGAACAAGATCGAAAATCCCAGCAGCACACTCGGGGTTATAGGCCGTATGATTCTTGAAGTATTCGCTTTCCGCTCGCTGTTCAGGCACACAAAGGCGGAGATGGCAAGCGGCAATATCGTCTATGGTGCTTCAAAATGGATCTGGCTTGGTGCAATATTATTTCACTATTCTTTTCTTATTATCGCTGTGAGGCATCTGAGGCTCTTCCTTGAGCCAGTGCCGTTTTTTATAAATGGGCTTGATCTGGTGGATGGGATGTTTCAGATAGGCGCGCCGACGCTTTACCTTACTGACTTATTACTTATAGGTGCCGTGAGCTATCTCCTGGTAAGGCGCCTCATAGTACCGAAAATGCGTTACATATCCCTGGCTAACGATTACTTTCCGCTGTTTTTGATCCTGGGTATAGGCATTTCCGGCGTGCTCATGCGGTTCTTCATCAGAGTTGATATCGTGAGCGTGAAGGAACTCACCATGGGTCTGGCAACTTTGCATCCGGTAATGCCCGAGGGAATCGGCGCGATATTCTTTGTCCATGTGGCGCTTATAAGCACTCTGTTTGCCTATTTCCCATTTAGTAAACTGATGCATGCTGGGGGCGTGTTCCTCAGCCCGGGCAGAAATTTGGCAAACACCAACCGTGCCAAGATGCACGTCAATCCCTGGGAATATCCTGTCAAGATCCATCCCTATGAAGATTATGAAGATGAATTCAGAGAAAAAATGAAAGAGGCCGGAATACCAGTGGAGAGGGAATAAAAAATGGCGAAGAATCCTGAATACTATGAGTCGCTGAATATTGATTATAAACCGCCTCGTGGCAACTGGATGGATCGACCTGTTGATATCAAGAAAGGTATTTATTGCTATCCAGCCCGACCGGTTGTGTTGGAAAATGTCGGGATGAACGATCGAAGCGACTGGGGAAAGTACTGGGTAATCGAAGACGAGGACTGGGAACTCCCTGATGACTGGAAGGAGCGGTTTCTTAATAAAATGAGGGACATGCTCGGCAAGTATCGTACGTTTAAGATATATATGGATATTTGTGTCAGGTGCGGTGCCTGTGCGGATAAGTGTCATTATTTCCTCGGCAGCGGAGACCCACTGAACATGCCTGTTATGCGGGCAGAGTTGTTGAGGTCGATATACAGGGGCGAGTTCACTAAAACCGGTAAGATGCTGGGGAGTCTTGTAGGCGCAAGAAAGCTCACTAAAAATGCGTTAAAGCAGCTCTGGTATTATATGTTTCAGTGCAGTGAATGCCGTCGCTGTTCGGTCTTTTGCCCTTATGGGATAGATACTGCGGAAATCACCATTATGGGTAGGGAGATCATGAACGAGCTCGGCATGAATATCGCCTGGGTACAGGAGTCGGTCTCAAAATGCATCCATACCGGAAATCACCTCGGCCTCCAGCCCCAGGCATATAAAGAGTGTCTGGATGCCATGATGTATGATATTGAAGATAATGTGGGTATCTCATTCGAACCCACGTTCAATAGAAAAGGTGCGGAGATCCTCTTTGTTACCCCATCGGGCGATGTGTTTGCCGATCCGGGTATATTCACTCTTGCGGGTTATTTGATGCTCTTTGAACATCTCGGCCTTGATTACACATGGAGTACGTATGCGTCCGAGGGCGGGGATTTTGGTTACTTTACCGCTAATGAAATGGCAAAACGTATGAACGGCAAGATATACGCTGAGGCCAAACGCTTAGGGGTCAAGTGGATTTTGGGCGGTGAGTGCGGCCATATGTGGCGGGTCCTGAACCAGTATATGACCACATGGCACGGTCCCATAAATTTTCTTGAGGAGCCGGTGTCCCCCATAACAGGGACAAAGTTCGAGAATGCCAAGGCCCATAAGATGGTCCACATCATGGAGTTTGTGGCCGACCTTATCAAGCACAACAAGCTCAAGCTTGACCCGAGCCGCAATGATCATCTCAAGGTTACCTACCACGATTCCTGCAATCCTGCCAGGGCTATGGGATTGCTTGAAGAGCCTCGTTACGTCATCAAGAATGTCTGCAACAACTTTTATGAAATGCCTGAAAATACCATCAGGGAGCAGACCTACTGCTGTGGGAGCGGGTCTGGTCTGAATGCCTCGGAGAATATGGAGCTTCGGCTGAGGGGCGGCTTTCCAAGGCAGAATGCCCTCAGGTACGTTGCGGACAAGTATGGCGTAAACATGATGGCCTGCATCTGTGCCATTGACAGGGCGGCTTTGCCCCCGGCGGCCCAATATTGGAACCCGGATGTAGGTGTCACCGGCGTTACTGAGCTGGTGGCCAATGCCCTGATTATGGAAGGGGAAGGTCCGAGGACACATAATCTACGCGGGTTTGAGATCGCAACTTGGGAACCGGAACCATAGTCAGTGTTTAAGGAAGAGACAATAGTAATATGCGAGGAAGAGATCCCGGGTAAGGAGGAACAAGAGGATGTATGACGCTTGGAAGATCTTAGTAGGGCTTGCTATCTTTTTGGGTCTGTTTACTTTCGCATTTTGGATGAATGCGGGGAAGGCCGCTCCTATACCTGAGCCGAAGATCGACACGCCGGAAATCAAGAAAATGGCCGAGGCCGAAAGGAAATGCGTTGAGGACAAGCATTTCATGCGGACCACGCACATGCAGCTCATAAACGATTGGCGTGATCAGGCCCTCAGGGATGGCGACAGAGATTATATTAACAAGAAGGGAAAGAAGTACGTTATCAGTCTTCAGAATACGTGCATGAAGTGTCATTCCAACAAGAAGGAGTTCTGCGATAAGTGCCATAACTATACCGGCGTCGCACCTTACTGCTGGGATTGCCACATTGTGCCGGAGGAAGAGCCAAAAGGGAACGAGTCATGAGCATGGATAGAAGGGAATTCATAAAGATAACCGGGTTGTCTACCCTATTCGGCTTGGCTGGCAAGGGTGCTTTTGAATTACTCCGACCCGGCGTACTTGATGCGGCAGAGCACGGTCATGGGGCACATGCCCCTGAAGAGCCCGCAGAGGCGGCCATACGTTGGGGAATGACCATTGACGTAGAAAAATTTTCAGAACCAGGGCTTGCGGAGAAATGTATAAAGGCGTGTCACTCCACGCACAACGTTCCTGATTTCGGGAATTCAAAGAACCAGGTGAAGTGGCTGTGGCGGGATGACTACGAGCATACGTTCGCCGGGAATGAAAATGACTATATGGATGATCACGTGAAGGAACTCCCGTTCCTGTGTTTTTGTAATCACTGTGATGAGCCGCCCTGTGTAAGGGTGTGTCCCACCAAGGCCACATTCAGAAGACCTGACGGGATCGTAGCCATGGACTATCACCGATGTATCGGGTGTCGCTTCTGCATGGCCGGATGTCCGTATGGCTCTCGAAGTTTTAATTGGTTTGATCCCCGGGATGCGCTAAATGAGAAGGAATACAATATGGAATTCCCCACCCGGATGAAGGGTGTGGTGGAAAAATGCAATTTCTGTGTGGAAAGGCTTGCACAAGATAAGTTGCCTGCATGCGTTGAGGTTGCGCCAGAGGCCCTGACCTTTGGGGACCTGGCAGATCCTGATTCCAACGTGCGGCAAATCCTGCGCAAGCGTAGTTCCATGAGGCGTAAGTTAGAGCTCGGCACAAAGCCGTCAGTCTTTTACTTAGTGTGAGGATGCCATGATAGAAAAGGCTTTAAAGGGTGAACCTAGATATTTTATGTGGTTAGTTTTTTTGATGGGCATCATTGCTGTCGGTGTGGGGTGTTGGCTTTACCAGCTTTATAAAGGTTTGGGAATTACCGGAATGGGCAGGGACATTTCCTGGGGTGTCTATATTGCACAGTTCACATACCTGGTCGGAGTGGCCGCATCCGCTGTGATGGTAGTCATACCTCTGTATCTTCACGACTATAAGAAATATGGAAAGATTGTCGTCTTTGGTGAGTTTCTGGCCATTGCGGCAGTAATCATGTGTATGCTCTTTATAGTGGTGGATGTAGGACAGCCGCAGAGGATGCTTAATGTGCTTTTGCATCCAACGCCCAACTCCATACTTTTCTATGACATGATCGTGCTGGTCGGGTATCTTTGTATCAATATAATAGTCGGCTATAATTGTCTGTTGGCTGACGCGAGAAAGATGCCACATCCGGGATGGGTGAAGCCCTTTATTTACCTCTCCATTCCTTGGGCAGTCAGCATTCACACAGTGACAGCGTTTTTGTACGCTGGCCTTCCAGGAAGGCATTTGTGGCTGACAGCCGTGATGGCTCCGAGGTTTCTTGCATCGGCCTTTGCATCCGGTCCGGCATTACTGGTACTGGTGCTCCTTATAATAAGCAGGGTTAGCAAGTTCGACCCAGGAAGAGATGCCTTGCAGACAATTGCCAAAACCATATGCTACGCCATGATCATAAACCTGTTCTTGGTGGGTATGGAGATATTCACAGCCTTTTATAGCAATATCCCGGGACATATGCATCCGCTTCAATACCTGTTTGTCGGTCTGCACGGTCACGGCAAGATTGTTGCCTGGATGTGGACGGCGGCTCCATTTGCCTTTATTGGAGTTATTCTGTTGCTGATTCCTGCCGCTCGCAGGCATCACGGTATCCTGGCCTTTGCCTGCGCGTCCGTATTCCTGGCCTGCTGGATCGACAAAGGTGTGGCACTTGTAATTGGTGGATTCATACCAAATCCATTTCACAGGATTGTAGAGTACTCGGCCACGTTCCCGGAGATTTCCATTACACTGGCCATCTGGGCAATTGGGGCACTGATAGGCTTCAACATAAGATAAAGCCTTATAAAACAGTATTAAAAGCCCGCCATATCCGGCGGGCTTTATTTTTTTGAGTTCAATGGTTTTTGTTAGGGGAGGGAATTTCTTTGTAAAAATGAGATATCATTTTTTCCTTCATATCTTCAATATCATCCCTGTAAAGCTTGGCTGGGAATTCTTGTCCGCAAGCCTTGCAGACCACTCGAGCGTTATATCACTTGCCCTCTATGCGGACCGGACCGCCACATACTAAGCAACGGAGCCCGGTATCAACTGTAAGGCA
>JAFDDO010000082.1 GCA_019310825.1 Deltaproteobacteria bacterium
AGGGGTTTTCCTGGAGTTTCTTATACCCCTCTGGCACCGCTGCCAGCTTCCTCGCCGCAGCCACCAGCGCCAGTTCCGTTGGGTCGCCGCGCACAGTGTCCTCCTCTATGACGGCACGGGAATTGAGCGCCCCGGCCGTCAGAAAAGCCTCAAGCCTTCCCTTGCTGCTATCGCCGCCTTCGCTGACGGAAATTTCGCCTTCATCGAAATAGCCCTCCCCGCCGAGCGTTAACAGTTCACCGCCGGCGAGGTAGATTTCTTTGAGTGTCATTTCATTCCTGGTAAGTGTCCCCGTCTTGTCAGTACAGATCACCGATGCACTTCCCAGCGTCTGCACCGAATCTAGGTTCTTGATCAGAGCGTTTCGCTTCGCCATCCGCTGGCTTGCCATGGAGAGCGCCAAAGTGATGGTGGGCAGCATCCCTTCTGGGACATTGGCCACAATCAGCGAAAGGGCGAAGATCGAGGCAATCAAGAAGCCCTTGCCGGAAAAGAGCCCCAGAACGAAAAAGACCGCACCCATCAGCAGGGCGATCACCGTCAGTATGTGAGTGATGCGGACAATCTCCTTTTGCATTGGAGTGAGCGCCTTTTGCACGTTCTTGGTTAGACCGGCGATCCGGCCGAACTCCGTAGCCCCTCCGGTGGCTGTCACCAGGGCCTCCGCGCTTCCCGATACGGCAGTGGTGCCTGCAAAGACCATGTTTCTGGCTTCCAGTGCCAAGGCCACATGGGAGGATGTCTCTTCACGTCTTGAAGGGCGCGATTCGCCGTTGAGTGCCGCCATATTCAGATAGAGCGAATTATTCAGGAGAATTATGGCATCGGCTGCGACTTTGTCACCCTCTTCTATGAGAATGAGGTCGCCAGGGACAAGTTTCCTGGAATCGATCTGCCTTGTTTTGGCGTTTCGCCTTACGTTCACCATGGTGGGCATCAGCCTCAAGAGCGCCTCCATGGCCCGGTCCGCCTTGTACTCCTGCCAGAAGCTGAAGGTCGCGTTGATGAGCACGGCGCAAAGGATGGCGTAGCCCAGTATGTCGCTACCCTCGCCAGGGACATAGTGGTTGGCTACAAACGATAGCAGCGCCGCAATCTCAAGGAGAAGCGCGAAGAACTGAATATACTGAGACAGATAGGCCCTGAGGTAGCTTTTTTTCTCCCCTTTGTGCAGGGTGTTGGGTCCGAACTCCTCCAGCCTCTTTTTGGCCTCCGGTTCGCCCAAACCGTCTTCGCTGGTCTTGTATGCGTTAAAGAGCTCGTCTTCCGGCAATTGGTAGCTAATCATGCCCACCTTTTCTCGGATAATAGGCAATGAGATTGACAGGGGTCTGTCTCATAAGCTGCTCAATGGGCTGGGTACCCCTGAAAGGGGCCATGAATTTGAGCCGGGGGCCACCGACAACAACAAGATCATGTCGAACACGGAGCGCATGGTGGACGATCTGTGGGTTTTCTCTGGTGGTGATGGAATGCTTGAGACGGAATTTGAAATCGGCGAGTTCTGCCAGTTTCTGGTAGTGACCAAGACGCTGGTTGATATTCCTGAGGCTCTCTTTTATGGAAGCCCGATCAAGCTTTGCAAGCGCTGCCCAACTCATCACGCTGACGCTGTATACTTCAGCGGGAATTTCGTAAGCTTTCGCCAGGGACGCAAAAAAAACGAATTTTTGGACAGAAAGTCTGGCGTCGCGAATGGAGAGCATTAACGAGGAATGTCTTCTGGCTGATTCAAGGCTGGCAATGCGCACCACAGCAACATCACATCCAATTCGTATCCGTGTGACCTTATCGCTGAAGGAATCTAGGAAAAAACGCCGTGTGGCAGGTGTGGAACAAAAGAGTATATCGACCGGCTTTTTCCGCACATAGGCTTTAAGGGCTTTCAGAGGTTGTCCTTCGAGCAGTGCGCACTCTACCTTGATTTCCATGCGCAAGGCCTCCATCTCAATGTTTTTCATGCTCTGCATGACAGGCTCAATTGGGTCTGTATCGTTGCGAACGTGCAACAGATGAAGGTCAAACCTGTATACACTGCAATAACGCAGGGCATAATGCGCTGCAGTCTCGGAGGTCAATGTCCCGTTTAGTGCGGCTATGACGATCATGCGCTTCCCTTCATTATTATCATGTGGTCGTTCCATCTTATACTGCAATTAATGGATAAAACAATCACTTCTTCTGTCGTCGATCCAGACACGATTACCCATTCCATGGGTTAATCCAAAGTATGTGTCCACAAGTTTAATTTTTTTAAAATCGAATGCTTGACAATCCAATACTACCACTATATCTTGCGATCTTGATTTGATTACCCTCAATATATTGGGAGTTATGAAATATAGAATGCGGAGTTCAAAAAAGGCCTTTGTTAAGAATATCAATCTTTTTGAGAGGAAATAGACCATGACAACAGTTGCTGAGTTCCCCCAACAGGCAGTCAGCATTACAGAGTATATCGGCTTAACCCAGATTCGAAAACGTGACCATCGCCTGGTGCCAGAAAACGTGACCATCGCCTGGTGCCATTTGAGTCATCAAAGATTACCTCTGCCATACTGAAGGCGGGTAGAGCCACTGGTGAATTCAAAGAGGATACTGCCCGACGGCTCACAATCAGGGTAATAAGCCTTGCTCAGACAGTGTTTCTGGATGCTGTGCCAACAGTTGAAGAAATTCAGGATATGGTGGAAGAGGTGCTGTTGTCCTCCCCGCTTAAGAGGACGGCAAAGGCCTACATTCTATATCGAGATCGGCATGCGGGCATCCGGGAGATGGTAAAGAAGGCAGACCTTGACTTGATCGAGCGCTACCTGGAACGTCTGGATTGGAAGGTCCGGGAAAACAGCAACATGTCCTATTCTTTACAGGGACTCAACAACTATATCTCAAGCGAGGTCAGCAAGACTTACTGGCTCAACAAGATTTACACTCCGGAAGTTCGCGAAGCGCACGAATCCGCCGCAGTCCATATCCACGACCTTGGTCTGTTGTCAGTGTACTGCGTGGGATGGGATCTTCAGGACTTGCTGCGATCCGGTTTCATGGGGGCTCCGGGCAAGGCGGAAAGCAGCCCTGCACGACACTTCCGGACCGCACTCGGGCAAATCATTAATTTTTTTTACACATTGCAGGGTGAGGCCGCCGGAGCTCAGGCCTTTTCAAACTTTGACACTCTTCTGGCACCTTTCATCCGTTTTGACGGCCTTAAATACAAAGAGGTCAAACAGGCCCTGCAGGAATTTGTTTTTAACGTAAATGTGCCTACGCGGGTAGGTTTCCAGACTCCTTTTACCAATGTTACGCTCGACGTACAGCCGCCGGTCACGCTGGCTCAGGAAAATGTCATTATCGGAGGTGAGCCACAAAAAGAAATTTATGCGGATTTTCAGCACGAAATGACCATGTTCAATCGCGCATTCCTTGAAGTGTTGGCAGAGGGTGATGCGAGAGACCGGGTCTTCACCTTCCCCATACCCACATACAACATCGATCGGGACTTCGATTGGGAGGCACCGGGTCTGGAGAGGCTATGGGAAGTTACAGCAAAATACGGCATCCCCTACTTTGCCAACTACGTTAATTCTGATATGTCGCCTGAAGACTCCAGGTCCATGTGCTGCCGCCTGCGGCTGGATCTGCGTTCCCTTGAGAAGCGCGGCGGCGGGTTATTCGGCGCTAATCCATTGACTGGATCTATCGGCGTGGTGACAATTAACATGACGCGTCTTGGCTACTTGGCTACTGATGAAGACGATTTCTTCCGAAGTCTTGAACGGCTGATGGAGATTGCTCGGACAAGTCTGGAGACCAAACGCAAGGTGCTGGAGAATTTTACAGACAAGAGCCTCTATCCATATACAAAATTTTATCTACGCAACGTCAAACAGTGTCAAGGCCAATACTGGTACAACCACTTTTCAACCATTGGGTTGACAGGAATGAACGAGGCCTGCCTCAATATGCTCGGCTGCGACATCGGCGCTACAGAAGGTTCAGCATTTGCCATAAAGGTACTTGATTTCATGCGGGAGAAACTCAGTCAATTTCAGGAAGAGACCGGGTATTATTATAACCTGGAGGCGACTCCTGCAGAGGGCGCGGCCTATCGCTTTGCAAAGCTGGACAAGGAGCGTTATCCTGATATCCTCAGTGCCAATGAAGAAACACCTGACTCGAAACCTTTTTACACCAACTCAACACAACTTCCGGTCAACTATACTGAGGATATTTTCCAGGTGCTCGATCTGCAGGACGAGTTGCAGGCGAAATACACCGGCGGGACAGTATTGCATATCTTCCTCGGAGAAGCCGCAGCCGACACTCAGGCTGTAAAGGCATTTGTCCGTAAGGTCTGCGAAAATTACCGCTTGCCTTATTTTACTCTTACGCCGACATTTTCAGTCTGTCCTACCCACGGCTACCTTCGGGGTAAACAAAGCTGTTGCCCGAAGTGTGGTCAGGAAACGGAAGTCTATTCCCGTGTTGTAGGCTACCTTAGGCCTGTCAAGCAGTGGAACGAGGGCAAGCAGGAAGAATTTGCTTTGCGTAATTATTATAAAATAGGAGCCTCAGGGGAAGAAATGTGCGAATCGGCGGTTTAAACTCATTTAGCCTTAGCGATTTTCCGGGCCATGTGGCAGCAGTGGTTTTTACGCAGGGCTGCAATTTCAGGTGTCCTTATTGCCACAACGGCTCTTTGATTCCCATGAATCCATCGACAGGTGAGCTGATCCCGCAGGAGGAGATCCTTCTGTTTCTTGAAAAGCGGCGCACACAAATAAATGGTGTGGTCGTCAGTGGCGGGGAGCCAACGCTGCAGCCCGATCTTTCAGTGTTTTTACATCGTGTCAGCTCGATGGGTTACCATATCAAATTAGATACAAACGGTAGCCGTCCGGAAGCTCTGCCCGAATTGTTTATGGAAGGCCTGGTGGACTTCATTGCCATGGACATTAAGGCTCCGCTTGAACTTTATGACCGCCTGACAGGTGTATGCGCACCTAAAGAGCAACTAGAAGAAAGCATCAAACTGATTGCCCAAAGTGGCATAGATCATGAATTTCGAACAACAGTGGTGGAGCCTCTGTTATCTGAGAGGGATCTGCATGCAATACAGGAGATGGTGCCGCACGGGTCAAGACATCGTTTCCAGGAGTTCCGGCCTGAGAACGCCCTTGACCCTGGGCTTCGGGCTAGTGTTGAGGTAAAAAATAATGTTTTGCAAGTGGCTTAATAGGAATACTTTTCTCTTAAAGTGGGGGATGTCAGGCTTTATCTCGAGAGCGTACATACCCCTGACACCGGGGCCATGGCTATCCAGATATCAAGATGCCATTCCGCAATGCTTTTGTCGGCCCGATTTGTAGGACGTGTTTTAAACCCTGGCCAATGAATTGGCACTTTGAACCTGCGAACACCTAGAGAATATCATTTATTTTCATCACTGTCTGAAAGCCTTTCCGCCACATCAAGTACAGCCCTTGCATATGGACGGCTGTAGTTATATCTGAGGATG
Organism: Deltaproteobacteria bacterium; assembly: GCA_019310825.1. Taxonomy (GTDB): domain Bacteria; phylum Desulfobacterota; class Dissulfuribacteria; order Dissulfuribacterales; family UBA3076; genus UBA3076. The sequence goes on from JAFDDO010000082.1 coordinate 5,519, forward strand.
ACCGCCTCCTGCTCCTTGCGGCTGAGATTGTCTTTCCATCCGTAGTGTCTTATGTAATTTGCCATACTGGCAAGGGCATCGGGTTTTAAGAACAGGTCTATCTTGCCATTTTGGTCATGGTCAATTCCAAAGCGAAGGGCGTTTGAAGGCATGAACTGGCACAGGCCTATGGCCCCAAAGATTGAGCCCTTGATTTCCAGGGGGTCTATTTTGTTTTGTTCAGAATAGATAAGAAGTGCCCTGAGTTCCTCATAGGCCCACTGGGACTTATCCTTGAGTTTCTTTTCCACGCGTTCTCTTTCTGTAGATTTAAGCAGTTCAGGGGGAAGCCAAGGTTTTACACGATCTATATCGGTTGCAGCTGCCATGCTCGCCAATATATTAAAGGCGCGATCAGGACCCAGGTAACGGCCAAGGTCTGTCTCCACAAGGAGAATTGCAACTTTTATTTCTTTGGGTACGCCGTATTTAGCTTCTATCCGGATTAGTAATTCTTTGTGCGTCTCCAAAAAAGCACTGGCCCTTGAGAGGCGCTCAGGCCTGAGGAATCTACTGTAATCGAGTTTGCTTTCCTTGTGCGAAAGCTTGCGGGGCATGACCCTGGGATTAAATTGGACTTCGCGTCTGGCAAATATGCCGCGAATTGTCGCCTCGTCCTCTCCATCCTTTATTAAATGTTCTATAAGAGGTTCCCAGACAGAAGTATTTATAACCTTGGAGGCAGGACACGAAATAGGACATATAAGAAAGGAAAGGACGAAGATAATAAGGAGAGCAGGGGGAGACTTAACCAAGCCAGCCATCCGGATGCTCCCTGATTTTTCGTGTTTCAATCTGCAGAATCTTAGGGGCTGAACTATTTTCAAGAAATTGTCTCCAGTGCCCTTGTCCTTCAATGTAGGCATCCAGCGCTTTGCCAGCGAGCTTGGATTTGGGCTTAAACTTCATGTTAAAAGGATTTTTGAATACGCCGTTTTCCTTGATTCGATAGTCAAGATGCGGTCCTGTCGACATACCACTTGATCCTACATAAGCTATTATTTGCTTTTGCTCGACACTAATTCCCCTTTTTAAACCTTTGGCAAACCTGGAAAGGTGGCCGTAGTAAGTCTTGTAACCTCCAGGGTGTTTTAAAATAATGGTTCTGCCAAAACCTTTCTGCCAGCCCACAAAACTGACTTTGCCATCTGCAGCAGCCATTACGCGTGTACCTATGGGAGCGGCGAGATCCACTCCAAGGTGAGGACGATAGACCTTGAGGATCGGGTGCAGACGTCTCTTGGAGAATTTGGATGTTACTCTGTAGACAGGAAGAGGAGATCTTAAAAAAGAAGTTCCGACCTCCTGGCCAGCGGAATCGTAGTATTTACCCTTGGTTTGATCTTCGGGCTTATAATAGTAAGCGTCAAAGCCCTTGTAATGGTTTTTGTATCGTACTGCCACTATTTTGCCGTAACCCACAAAACAATTGTCCTTAAAATATTCCTCAACGATTACGTCAAACTGGTCGCCGGACCTGGGTTCAGTATTAAAATCCAAACTGGATGCAAATATATCTGCAAAGGCCATGGTGAGCCTGCTGTTGGCCCCTATCTTTGAGAAGGCGGAGAACAGGGAACTGTCGATTATCCCTGATAGTTTTGTCAAACGGCATTCCAGCAAAACCGAGTCTCTGAAGGCATGGAACTTATTTTTGCTGTCCTTATTGGGCTCTAATGTATAGATTTCAAGCGGATCCTTCTCGTAAGTACATCGAATGAGCCCTCCGCAATCGTCCAGAGAGACACGGAAAGAATCCCCCGGCCTGCATTTTCTGAAATCAACGACCTGTGAGAGTCCTTCGATTACCTGAAATTTCAGAGATCTATCCAGCTTATTTCTTTCCAGGGCATGGGCAAAGGTCTCGCCGGGCCTGATGGTACCCTTGACTATGACAGACGGTTTTATTTCCACCGGGTATTCAGTGGTGTCCTCAGTATTTTTGTTTCCGACCGGATCAGCCTGCTTTGATGAGAATGTATTCTGTACGGGCGAGGTTCCCCGTGATCTGTAATGGCCTATCCAGAAATAGACTGACAGAATACATAAAAACACAGAAAAGATGGTAATGTTACGAAAAAGCCTATTGTTCATAGCTAACCGTTCAGGGGCTCAGGGGTTCAGGGTTCACCGAAAATATAAACCGTCCTACAAGCAAGGTTAACGAAAGGAAGGTAACCTTGAACAGTGAACTTTGAACCTGTAAACGTTTATGTTTATAATAAGATTTCCGGCCAAGATTTGTGATCAATTTTTATCACGTATTTGGCCGGAACACAACAGTATTGATTATTTCTGAAATAGGTCTCCCAGGCCTCCGAGCACTGATCCTTCTCCCTTGGTGCCATATCCCCCGGTGTTCTGTGGTGCAGATTCGTGGATCCTGCCGGCAAGTCGGGAAAAGGGTAAGGATTGCAGCCACACATGACCCGGTCCGGCAAGACTGGCGAAAAAAAAGCCTTCGCCACCGAAAATGGCTGATTTAACATTTCCTACATACTCTATATCATAGGATACAGTGCGGGTAAGGGCCACCAGACAGCCTGTATCAACTCTCAAGGTCTCTCCAGGGCCAAGCTGTCTTTCCACAATGGTTCCCCCTGCATGGACAAAGGAAAGGCCATCACCTTCCAGCTTTTGCATAATGAATCCCTCTCCGCCAAAGAGGGCAGCCCCGATTTTCTTCTGAAAAGCCAGGCCAATTGATACGCCCTTGGCAGCGCAAAGAAACGCATCTTTCTGGCAGACTATCTGGTTGTCGTAGTCCTTTAGGTCCAGGGGAATGATCTTTCCCGGATACGGTGCTCCAAAGGCAACTTTTGCCTTTCCGTGGCCTTGTTGGGTAAAGACCGTGCAAAAAAGACTCTCACCTGTGATAAGCCGTTTCCCGGCCCCTATCATCTTGTCAAAAAAACCTCCGGTCTGAGAGGAGGTACTGCCGTCACCGAAGATCGTCTCCATGACTATTCCATCCGTCATATACATCATTGCCCCGGCTTCAGCCACGGCGCTTTCACCTGGATCCAGCTCAATTTCCACGAACTGCATTTCCTGTCCGAAGATCTGATAGTCTATTTCATGGGCCGTGATATCATGGGCCATGCCTGGAGTGGGCAGAGGAGGTCCCATACGGGATTGTTGAGTAGCCGGGTTCAGCTCCGGTATTTGGGAAATAGACGTCCAGTCTGCCATTCCTTCCTTCCAGACCAGTGTATCAGTGCCAATACGCCCTGAAGCAAGATGCGTGCTTATCTCTTCAGCAGAATACGGCCCCATCGTCTGACCATTTACTGCTATGTGCCATGTGTTCATAGGATCTGTTTCCTCCCTTAGGATTGATGATTGATGATTGAGGGATTGAAATAGATAAAATCCGCATTTCTTGCCTTTATTTGTTTTTACAGAAGTTTTATCCAGGCTTTCCTGTTTCTTGGGCCATCGAATTCACAAAAGAATATCTTCTGCCATGTTCCCAGGCACAACTGCCTGTTTTCGAAAATTACCTGTACCCCTGATCCCACCAGTGATGACTTAATGTGGGCAGGTGAGTTTCCTTCAAGGTGATGATAGTCATACTCCCATGGAACTATCTCATTCAGTACAGAGATTAGGTCCCGTTGGACTGCCGGATCTGCACCTTCATTAATGGTCAGGCCTGCTGTGGTATGGGGTACATAGATAAAGGCAAGACCATCACCCGCACCAGATGAAGCTATGGTCTGCTGTATCTGTCCGGTAATATCAATTAGTTCGGTTCTTGCCTTGCTTTTTATCGAAATGGATTCCATGGCTCAGGCCTCCTGATTAGATTGATGATTGACGAATGAAATCAAAAAATACCTTAAGTGTTTGTACTTCTCAATAAGTCGGAATGCATCAGGAAAAATTCTCCGAAGTTGCAAACCTCCAACCATTGATCATCATCTAGCTTTCTTAAATCGCTGTAGTTGCGCCTGATAATAGTCTGTTTTTGACGAATCTTTTTTCAAGGCCTCTTCCTCTGTTGCTATGGCCTTCTCTATATATCCATTAATAAAGAAGCTCTCAGCAAGGGTATCCAATATGTAGCCTGCCGGCTTAATATTGGCGGCCATTGAGGCAAACATCAGTGCCTCTTTCGGTTTTTGAAACTCAAAGTCGTCTGCAGTAGCATAAATCCATGCGATGTTATTCAAGATATCAGGATTATCAGGTGCCAGATAAAGAGCCTGTTTATAAGCCTTTATAGCCTTGGCGTACTCTTTTTTTTGGGTAAAGATCTGACCCATAATGACATACAATTCCGGTCGTTGTTCTCTAATGCTGGTGAGTTGTTCAATGTATAGCTGAGTTAAATTGTTATTGGCCGAGTCTTCCCATGACTGTGTGGGCATAAGACTTGGCATAATTATAAGCAAGCTTGCAATGCCAATGAATAGTCCTTTGTTAATAAGCAGCTTTTTTTCATATTCGTCCCTTAGTACCGGTCGCCGGGCAACTTCATCCAGGAAATTCACCCTTTCTGCAATACTGAAGTGATGCCAGTTGGGCTGGTTACGAATATTTCCTGCCAAGATGGCGACCTTTTCCAGGGCGTTAATAAGATTCCATGGATGCCCTTGTGTTTTAAACACAGAGAGATCTGCTTGGCGTTCAAAATTCCGCATGAAATAACCCATGATAAAGCGAAAATACAGGACAAGCGATATTCCTCCTGGAAGTATTACCAGGAAAGAAATAAAGGCCTTGGGCCAGTATTGCAGATGGGTCATTATCTCAAGAAATAGATCGCGGGATATCAGCCATGTCTCTATGGGATCAAAGAGACGATATACAATGACAGTGAAAGTCACCAAAAAGAATATATACCAAAGCAAGTGCCTGTGGCGTACATGAGCCACTTCATGAGAGAGGACCGCTTCAATTTCTTGGGGGAGAAGGTGTTTCACAAGGCAAGGGGTGAAGAGTATGTATCGAAATCCGGGCACAAGCCCAAGAACAGCAGCCGTGCAGGATTTGCCTCCACTCAGGGGCCATATGAGGATTTCTTTGAAATTTACATTGGCGCGTTTGAGGAAATTTTCGATAAGGCTCCTTAGCGGTCCCTTGGGAAAAGGCACGCATCCCCACATCGTGCGTACCATCGGCGGCATGAAGACCAATATTAATATTAGACAGAAGAAAGAAGATATTAATTCTCCAAATGGCTTCTTGAGCAGTTCCTGAAATTCATTGGAGGGGATTGCTCCTATAAGATCCCCTAATATGGTCAGTGTCAGGTAGAGGGCCAAGAAAGGGATTATAAGTCTTAGCCTGGATTCCACATCTTCACGTAAGGAAAATTCAGAGAGGCCTTTTCTGTTAAGTACCCACCAGTATAAAGTCCAGAGGAGAATGAAATATAAGATATATAGGCTGATTCCTACGATTTCAATTAATGTAGGAATTAAAGAGACACCTGGTAAGAATAGCAGATAGGTCTTTATATCCAGCAGGTAAAAGTCAATTATCAAGGGTATCAAAGAGGCCCATTGAAGTCTCTCAAGAACAGGGGAGGGTGTCTTTGTGGCATATGACCGATTTAGGATCCAGACCACCAGAGCTGTCCAGCCTAAGGTCTTTAACAGCCAAAGAAGGAGTACGGTTCCATGAGATAAAGTTGGTTCCGGATCATACGGCGCCCCAACTACCAGAACCATTGCTATCATTAAGGAAATAATCTGACTATAAGGCATATCAACTATAAGATAGCATCTCCTGGGCTAAGAGAAAAGAAGCGGCTTACCTGTTATTGTTTGTTCGGAAAAGGCCGATAATAACATTAGTCTCTTAATTATGTTATTCGCGTTTTTTATGACAAAATATTTTTAAATTAATTTAGTTTGAAGTGCCTGGAGCGAGCTAAATTGCCTTAAGTTGTGGTGAGAGCTTTTCGCGCGGTTACTATAAATATACAAAGCGAAGCGACACCTTAACTTTAGGCACT
>JAFDDO010000083.1 GCA_019310825.1 Deltaproteobacteria bacterium
TCCATGACTGTCCATGATAGTGTGCCAGCATTGTCCAAAAGCGGCGAAGAGTTTCGGAAGGAACCCGAATCCCAAGCTGCGGCATATCCCGTTCCAAGAAGGTGGAAATAAACGCCTCCCGCCACCGACGGCTGGCACCGTCCGATGAAGCCATCCATGAACGCGGGAATCCGCCCCGGATCCATAAAGTGTCTTGTGAATCCGCGCCCAATTCATCCAGGGCAAAACCCGGCACAGGTATAGACAAAGCGCGTCCGGCCAGTGATTCCGAAACACCTCGAACCAGGCCCGGCGAAGCGCTGCCCAAGACCAGAAAACGCGCAGGAGCTTCAGCCCGGTCGGCCAGTGGGCGCAGTGTTTCAAAAAGCTGAGGCATGCGCTGGATTTCATCGATTACAACCAGGTCCTGCAACGATTCAAGGGTTATTTCAGGCGTTGCCAGGGAGGCCCGTGAAGCCGCTCTCTCCAGGTCGAAACGATGAACCACGGCCTTGTTTTTATTTTTAAAAACATCGGCCACCATCTGCGCCAGAGTGGTCTTTCCTGTCTGACGGGCGCCAAGCAGCACGGTAACCGGCGCCTCATCCAGAAACCGGAGGACCTGATTCATCAAGCGCGGTCGTGGAATCAGTTTTGATTGTTGTTGCATATTGGGAAAATAACACCTAATTTTCCCTAATGTCAACCAGGTATCGAATTATATCGACGGAATTTTTAATCTCCACACTTTTTATTTGAATGATATGTATCCGGCAGAACCTATTATCAGGTGATCGAGTGGAGTCAGATCAACAGCGCGGCAGGCCTTGTTCAGTTTCTCCCTCAGAGATAAATCGTGCTGGCTGGGTTTTAGATCGCCGGAAGGGTGATTGTGGACAAAGATGAGCCCTGAGGCATTCAGTTCAAAAGCCTTTTTTATAATCTCTCTCGGATAGACAGCGGATTGATCGACAGTGCCTTTGAATAAATCCTCAGCGGCCAGAACAACATTGGCACTGTTCAGATAAATAACCTTAAAAACTTCCTCTTTAAGGTTTGACATTGACAAGGAAAGGTATTCGAAGACATCCTCCGGCCCGTTGATAGCAGTCTTGCCAACAATCTCCTCCTTCAACTGCCGTTTGGCAATCTCAGTGGCTGCAAGCAACTGGGCAATCTTGGCAGTTCCTATCCCCTTAATCTTTCCCAGGTCTTTTTTGTTCGCATTCAATAACCCCCTGAGACCGCCAAATTGCTTGAGGAGATCTCTTCCCAACGTGACCGCATCTTTTCCCTCCATCCCAGTGCGAAGAAGTATGGCCACCAATCCTGCATCAGATACATATTCAGGCCCTTTCTCTAACAATAGTTCCCGGGGGCGCTCTGATTTGGGCCAGCCTTTTATTCCATGAGTTTTCTCAGCTTTATCCATCTTGTGGGAAACCAGTCTCCGTTGGGTGGTCTCGCTTAACGGTTCTGTAATTCGTCCATATCATGAACAAGTCTTTATAATATGTCCAAAAAATAGCCAGATGTGGGCATGATCTTAAAACATGTCCAAGGCATGGACAGGTTAACCGGACAAAAGCTCGCAAAGCTTCACATTTGCTTAAGGACTAAGTTACCATGTTTCTTATTGATTTAACCAGATTTTTTATCAAGAACAAGCACCAAAGTAAAACCCAAGGCCTAGACTTAATTGTATTATAACGCATCATTGTAACGGATATGGTCATGCCGATACTGTTTCTTACGTGGTTAGATATTCAACCTATCTCAACCCCGGTCCCGGTATCTTGTTCGCCGAAATTTTATTTCATTACTTCAGCCAATTATATATTACTACGAGGCAGTTGATTAGCCATGGATGAGAAATCTGGGCCTTAATTAAATTGTGCCTTATGTGGACCCTATTCAAACAGGTACTTCCTCTATGCCATAAAACGTAAACGCCTTTTGAAAAGAAAAAAGCCTTGACAAGATGGATTAGTACACCCTAAATAGATCCCTGTTATTACAAATTTGTAAGGTTTCCTACAAAGACGTAGGAAGCTATTTTACAGTATGGCTGACAAAGACGTCCGCCTCCCTTATGGGTGGTGGACGTTTTTTTTGCGGTGGAAATTACAATTCTGCTGAAACTCTATACCCAATTTCTAAATAGGAGGATTTTTTTATGTCATTTAGCAAACCGAATCGTAGCGCTGCCACGCTTACATCGACAAGGGTGACACCGGCGCCCGGGTCAGGACTTTGTGTAACTTGCCTTGATGGTTGTAAAGGACCTTGTGAGGTGGGCAGATCCGCTATCAAAGGAAAGCAAGTCATCTATCCATCGCCTTTTGGTAGAATCACTGCCGGTTCTGAAAAGGATTACCCGACTGATTTTTCCCATTTCAACATTCAGGGTACTGCTGTTGGTGCTGTTGGAATTGAGGCTGATTCAGATATTGCCACATTCCCGGCTGTAGATACCACCACTGCTGTCGGTGCTGATGGTAGCATCAAGCTGGACTTCCCTGTCTTTACCGGCGCTGTGGGGTCAACTGATATCGCCCGCATTAATTGGGAAGACGTAGCCATAGGGGCGGCCATATCAGGCGTGTTGGTTGTTGCAGGCGAGAACATTTGCGGCATGGATAATGATGCCGAGTTCAAACGTGGGAAAATTTCCAAGTCTCCTGAGATGGAACGTCGTGTAAATGCTTTCAGAAAATGGAATAGCGGCGCTGGCGGTATCATTATTCAAGCAAATGTAGAGGATACCAAGCTTGGGGTGCCGGAATATGTGATTGAGAAATTAGGAATTGAGATTTTTGAGCTCAAATGGGGGCAGGGCGCCAAAGACATCGGAGGCGAGGTCAATGTGCATTCTCTTGACAAGGCATTGGAGCTCAAAAAGAGGGGCTATATAGTGCTGCCGGATCCTGCCCGGGAGGCAAATCAGGAGACATTTAGGGCCGGTGGCTTCAAGGCATTTGAACGTCATTCACGCCTTGGTATGGTGGAAGAAGAGGCCTTTCACAATTCTGTTAAGCACCTACGCTCAACCGGCGCCAAATATGTAACTCTCAAGACCGGTGCATATCGTCCTGCGGACCTGGCCAGGGCCATTAAGTATTCTTCCGACGCAAAGATCGATCTTCTCACCATAGATGGGGCAGGAGGCGGAACCGGCATGAGCCCCTGGCGTATGATGAATGAATGGGGCATCCCGACAGTGCAACTGGAATGCCTTGCCTATCAGATGTGCCAGCGATTGAGCGCCAAAGGGGCATATATACCGCCGATCGCCATTGCCGGAGGCCTTTCCCTGGAAGACCATATCTTTAAGGCTATTGCCCTTGGAGCGCCCTATGTAAAGGCCGTCTGTCTTGGAAGGGCCATTCTCACAGCTTCAATGGTGGGAAAAACTAACGGAAAACTCATGATTGATAAAATGCTGGAAGGGGAAAAAATTGAAGACAAATATATGAGCCTCTTTGCCGTCAGCGCCCAACTGAAGGAAAAATTCGGGAAGGATTTCGGTAAACTCCCCCCAGGTGCCATCGGCATGTATTCTTACATTGACAGGCTAAAACACGGCCTTCAGCAACTTATGGCAGGCGCAAGAAAATTTGCTCTTAAGTATGTTGATCGTAATGACCTAATGACACTGACAAGAGAGGCTGCGGAAGTTTCCGGAATTTCTTATGTCATGGATGCCGATGCAGAAGAAGTAGATAGGATTTTGACCTAGCCTTTCTTCCGAGACTTCATAATTTTTTATGCCATACTACACGACACCATGTAAAATTCTTAAGTTGCTGTAAAGCAGGTGTCGTGCAGTAGTATGGTTTTATAAAATGGAAGGATCGGAAGAAAATAGGAAATCGGCGTTCGGTTTCTCCAGCCCGAGCTTTTCAACACATTCATCTATGGGGAGCGGGTATTCGCCATTAAAACATGCAAGGCAAAAACGCCGAGGGTCTCCGCCCGCAGCCTTTAGCATTGATTTAATGTCTAGGTAGTGAAGTCCGTCCAGCTTAAGGAATTCGCGGATTTCCTCCACGGATTGCTTGGCAGCTATCAGCTCGCCCGTGGTAGAAAAATCAATGCCGTAGTAACAGGGAAAACGAGTAGGTGGGCAACTAACGAGCAAGATTATTTCCTTGGCTCCGGCATCCCTTATTGCTTTAATCCTCGTCCTGGTGGTTGTACCCCTTATGACCGAATCCTCAATTATTACCACTTTTTTGCCCTTTATGGCCTCTTTTGCAGGATTAAGCTTGACCCTTACTCCAAAATCCCTCATAGACTGGCTGGGCTGAATAAATGTGCGACCGACATAATGATTCCTTATTACAGCAAGCTCAAGAGGCAGGTTGGCGGCTTGGGCATAACCTACTGCGGCATAATTTCCGGAATCCGGAAAGGGCATTACCAAGTCCGCATCTATCGTGGTCTCATTTTTAAGGGCGGTCCCAAGGGTCTTCCTGAACGTATAGACATTCTGTCCAAAAATATTACTGTCAGGACGGGCAAAGTAGATAAACTCAAAGATGCAGTTTGCGCTTTTTCCTGCCTCAACTCCCTGGAATGATCTAAGCCCGTTGGCGTCTATTACTACTACTTCACCAGGTGCCACATCCCGGACGTATTCGGCCTGAATGAGGTCCAGCGCACAGGTCTCAGAGGCCAGAACGTAAGCGTTATTCAGCTTGCCGATACACAAAGGACGAAAACCAAGGGGATCCCTGAAGCCGATTAATTTTTTCTCAGTAGCCATAACCACTGAGTAAGCCCCCTTGATAAGCCTCATGGTGGTTGCTATGGCCTCATCCAGCCCTCGGCCCCCGGCCTTTGCCAAAAGGTGGATGATTATCTCGCTGTCCATGGTAGTCTGAAAGATAGAGCCATGTCTTTCAAGCTCTTTCCGAATATAACAGGCATTTACAAGGTTCCCGTTGTGGGCTACGCCGAGGGTGCGTCCGGCATGGTGTACACAAAAGGGCTGGGCGTTCTTCAAAACTGAAGACCCGGTAGTGGAATAGCGCACATGTCCTATGGCTATATGCCCTTTAAGGTCCTTTAGCCTGGCCTCGTTGAATACCTCACTTACAAGGCCCATGGATTTATGCTCCCGCACTATCTTGCCGTCCGAGCTGAATATGCCGGCGCTTTCCTGCCCCCTGTGTTGCAGGGCATAAAGGCCGAAATAAGTAAGCTTGGCTGCTTCTGGATGCCCAAACACCCCGAACACACCGCATTCTTCACGCGGTAATCTTGATGGCAAAATTATCATAACGTTAACCCTTCACGCTCCTTGACAGTAAGTGAATAATCAGTGCCTTTACTAGCCATGATATTCCTGGATCGTCTTAACACCAAACTCACCTTCAATCATTGATTTGATAGCCAGTGTCGTGGCTCTGGCACCGGCAATGGTCGTACTATATGGAATATCGAATGCCAGGGCCGCTCGCCGGATAGAACAGGACTCAGAGATTGCCTTCTTGTTGCTAGTGGTGTTTATGATCAGATCAATCTCCCCGTTCTTGATCATGTCCACGATATGGGGCCTCCCCTGCCTCACCTTGTTGACTTGTTTGTTCGGAATCCCGTGATCTAAAAAAAAGGCAGAAGTACCCCCGGTAGCCACAATCTTGAATCCTGCATCATGGAACATGGCTGCAATGCCCTGTGACGCCTTTTTGTCTTTGTCCTTGACACTGATGAACACCGTGCCGGAAAGAGGCAGTTTATGTCCCACAGCCAATTGTGACTTAGCAAAAGCCAGACCAAAAGAGCTGTCTATACCCATCACCTCGCCTGTGGATCTCATCTCAGGTCCAAGGATCGTATCCACATTGGGAAACCGGGCAAAAGGAAAGACCGACTCCTTGCAACAGATGTGTGAATGCCTGACATCTTGTATCATACCAAGATCCTTCAGGCGTTTTCCCATAATGACCTTTGTGGCCAGCTTGGCTAAAGGGACACCAGTGGCCTTGCTGACAAAGGGGACTGTCCTTGAGGCCCTTGGATTTACCTCCAGGACATAAATGACACCGTCTTTGACTGCATACTGGATGTTCATCAACCCCTTTACATTGAGTTCCCTGGCAATCGCCTTGGTATGGTCCTTGATCTGTTCCAGAGTTTCTTGGCTCAGAGAAAACGAAGGCAGCACACAGGCACTGTCCCCGCTATGGATACCTGCCTCTTCGATGTGTTCCATAATCCCGCCTATTATCGTATCTTCTCCGTCCGACATGGCATCCACGTCAATTTCCGTAGCATCTTCGAGAAATCTGTCAATCAGTATGGGCTTACCTGGAGACACCTTGACAGCGGTCTCCATATAAAACTCCAGGTCCTCCTGATCATAAACGATCTCCATGGCCCGGCCACCCAGAACAAAGGACGGCCTGACCAACACTGGATAGCCGATCTTGTCAGCTATCCGGATTGCCTCTTCTTTATTAACGGCGATTCCGTTTTCAGGCTGCTCTATATTCAATTTTTTGAGCAGGATTTGGAAATGATCCCTGTCCTCAGCCCTATCTATGCTATCCGGGCTGGTTCCAAGGATGGTAACCCCTGCTTCCGCAAGGGAAGTAGATATATTGAGTGGTGTCTGACCTCCGAACTGGACAATAATCCCTTCAGGCCTTTCCTGTTCGACAATGTTCAGGATATCCTCCCTGGTAAGGGGCTCGAAATATAGTTTATCAGAGGTATCATAATCAGTGCTGACCGTCTCAGGGTTGCTGTTGACCATAATGCTCTCTATGCCCATTTCCTTAAGGGCAAATGAGGCATGAACACAGCAATAATCAAATTCAATCCCTTGGCCGATCCGGTTAGGACCTCCACCCAGGATAACCACCTTTCTTTTCTCTGAAGAGCGTATTTCATTTTCCTGCTCATAGGTTGAATAGTAATAAGGCGTATAGGCTTCAAACTCGGCAGCACATGTATCCACCAGCTTGTAGACCGGTTCTATCCCATTTAATTTCCGTATCTCCCTTATGGCCTGCTCGTCCGTATTAAAAATGCTCGCGAGCAGAACATCGGAAAAACCGTATTCTTTTACCTTTTTCAGGAATTCTGGGTCCCATTCACCAGGCCCGAGCCCCTTTTGAGCCATGTGACTTAACTGTTTTTCTAGATCGTGTATCTGTTGGATCTGGAAGAGAAACCATGGGTCAATATGGGTCAATTCTTGAATTCTTTCCAGGGTCATCCCCTGCTCCATGGCTTCATAGATTTGAAAAATCCGATTTGAGTTGGGATTAATGAGGCCCTTTTCTGTTTTATGGATATTTGGACGGGACTCCCTGCTTTGGAGTGTATCAGACCCGAGACCAAATTTCCCGATCTCCAGGGATCTGATGGCCTTTTGAAGGGCTTCCTTAAAAGTCCTCCCTATGGCCATGGTTTCACCCACAGACTTCATGGAGGTGGTCAGCACATCTTCAGCACCGGGGAATTTTTCAAAGGTCCAGCGAGGAATTTTGACCACGCAGTAATCAATAGTAGGCTCAAAGGAGGCAAGCGTTTCACGGGTGATATCATTAGCGATTTCATCCAGAGCATATCCAATGGCAAGCTTGGCAGCTATCTTGGCAATGGGGAAGCCGGTGGCCTTGGAGGCCAGGGCCGAACTTCTGGATACCCTTGGATTCATCTCAATGACCACCATCTCGCCATTTTGAGGATGAATGGCAAACTGGATGTTGGAGCCGCCGGTCTCTACGCCGATTTCCCTGATAATAGCAATGGCTGCATCGCGCATGGCCTGGTATTCCCTGTCTGTGAGGGTCTGCGCCGGGGCCACGGTAATGCTGTCACCTGTGTGAACACCCATGGGATCAAAGTTCTCAATGGAGCAGATGATGACCACATTGTCCTTGAAGTCCCGCATGACCTCCAGTTCATATTCCTTCCAGCCTATGAGGGATTCCTCAATGATGATTTCTGAAATCATGCTGGCATCAAGGCCTGCCTTGGCAAGGTCTTCCATTTCTTCACGGTTATAGGCCACGCCGCTGCCGGCCCCTCCCAAGGTAAAACTTGCCCTGATAATCAATGGATAACCGATTCTTTCCGCAACCTCTCTTGCCTGATCCATATCCTTTGCGATGCCGTTCTCAGGCACGCGCAGGCCGATACGGCTCATGGCGTCACGGAATTGCTCCCTCTCTTCGGCCTTGCGAATAACCGGAATTGAGGCACCGATCATCTCCACCCCCAACTTTTCCAGGAGCCCGGTCTCGGCAACTTTCACTGCGGTGTTAAGGCCTGTCTGGCCCCCAAGGGTCGGGAGAATGGCATGAGGCCGTTCCCGTTCAATTATCTTTGCAACGATCTCAGGCGTAATGGGTTCAATATAGGTGCGATGGGCTGTTTCAGGATCTGTCATGATCGTGGCAGGATTACTGTTTACGAGCACTACCTCGTAGCCTTCTTCCATCAGGGCCTTGCATGCCTGGGCTCCTGAATAATCAAATTCGCACGCCTGGCCAATAATGATTGGACCTGAGCCAATAATAAGGATCTTATTTATATCTGTACGTCTTGGCATAATATGTGGGTTACGGATTACGGGTTAATGAACCCTGAAACTTTGAACGGTTCTGTTTTTTTTGCCGGAGAAAGGATATCATGTCGGCGGAGCAAACGATATTATTCGGCAATCATAGCCCGCATTCGGTCCGAGGCATTCTGCGCATGATCGGCAATGTCGCCTATATGCTCTACCAGCCTGACCAGATGATATACTACCAGTGCATCTTTGACGAATGTCCCGTATAAGGCTTTTCATCTTGTTCCTTTGTTCTGTGGACTTGCTCTTGAAATAATCTGTGGCAAGAGTTACCAAGACAGGCAGCTTTTCGATGGGCTGAATCACGGCTTCGACCAGGTGATGGATATCAGTAGCCAACTCGGTCGGAATGCCCTCGGGCCGAAAGGATAACCAGAACAGGGCCTCTTCCACTTCATCCATGACCTTATCCTGCTCCCTGAGGTATTGAAAGAACTGGAACTTATCGACCGGCACCTCACTTTCCATCCGGGCCACCTGTTCTGTCAGAAGGTCAAAGCGTTTACACTCCTGGCCCATGTTGCAAACAACAGCTTCCCTGAAAAGGTGAGCACATTCTTTGATCTTGTCCGCGTGCTTCTGCAGATCTTCAAAAGGAGATTTGAAAAACAGCGAGCTGATTAATAGACGCATAAAATATTCCTCCTACAGGTACTCGTTTTACAATAATAAATTCATAATAAAAAGAGGGTGAGCACCTTGTATATAAGCATGGCCATGACCATCGTAATAGGTAGGGTCACGATCCATGAAAAGCCGATGTTTTTGAGGATACGCAGATCGAGCGCCCCTATGCCCCGCATGAGCCCCACGCCCACCACCGATCCTACCAGCACGTGGGTGGTTGAAACCGGCAAACCAAGGCGGGAGCACATCAGGATGGTAGTAGCCGCTCCGAATTGGGCACAAAATCCCCGGATCGGCGTAATCTCCGTAATATTTTTACCAATGGTTTCAAGAACGCGGGTACCAAATATATAAAGTCCGCCACCCACAGCGATGCCGCCTATCAAAAGCATCCAGAACGGTACTTCCACCTGTAAGACCACAGACTTGGTTTTGATTACGGAAAAGATGGCTGCAAGCGGGCCGACTGCATTGGCAACATCATTGGCTCCATGGGCAAAGGCAATGTAACAGGATGTAAGTATCTGAAGCTGAGCAAAGAGGCATTCGGCAGGAGAGAACCCCTGGGGATTGGGTCCCAGTTCACATTTAGCATGTACCTGCCAGCGCATCCACTTTCGGCCAAACAGCGCCACCATGGCCGCACAAGGAATGGTGAGCAACACTGTATAGAAAAAACCGAACTCTAGATGGAGGTTCTTGAGGCCTTTAAATATAAAAGAAAGAATGAGCACCAACACCACTGAGAAGATCAGGACCGGCGCATAGTGAACTGCTGCTTTGTACGGATCCTTGGCAGCCATGACCTTTTTTTCAAGAAAATAGTAAATGCCCCCTGCAATCAGGGCCCCTGCAACCGGTGAAATGACCCAACTGATGGCAATACCGGTGATCTTGCCCCAACTGATAGCACCCGCGCCCACACTTATTATTCCAAAGCCGACCACAGCGCCTACGATGGCATGGGTGGTGGAGACAGGCAGACCAAAGAATGTAGCCAGATGCACACTGAGACCGGCTGCGATGAGCGCGGCAAACATCCCAATCATCAATTTGTCGGGTGCGTC
>JAFDDO010000084.1 GCA_019310825.1 Deltaproteobacteria bacterium
CAGGAAGCTACGGGGCTGGAATATGCAGATGCGGAAAGAATAAAGATTACCGGGTCTGCAGATGCTGCAATCATGAAAGAAGTGACCACGGTTTGCAAGGAATTATGTGATGTTTGGGCATCAGAACTGAAAAAGGCAATAGATTTCTATAAGGCGAACTCAAACGCAGAAACATATCCCACACAACTATACACAAGTGGGGGTTCCGCCTTTTTAAAAGAGCTTGACATACTCTTTGGCGACATAATAGGCCTGCCGGTGAAGACATTAAATCCCTTGCACGGTTTTGCTGTAGATCATGGCATAGCGCCTGAGTATATCTCCTCTATCGCTCCACAAATGGCAATAGCCACCGGACTTGCGCTGAGGACTGTGACAGAATGATTCAAATAAACCTTCTCCCAGTTCGAGAGTGGCGCAAAAAAGAGGCAGTTCGCCAGCAGATTTCAGTCTTTATCCTGTTTCTGATCCTTTTGACAGTTGCTTTATTGGCTGTTGGATTGACGATTCAAGGAAAAGTAGTTGCTCAAAGGCAAGAGTTGGCATCATTAGAAGAAAAAAAAGCAAAATTCGCCTATGTAAACAAAAAAATAAAAAGAGTAAATGAGAAACGAAAACAAGTCGAAGATAAATTTAAGGCCGTAGAAAAACTTCAAGAAGGTCGCACAACAACGGTTAAAATCCTGGATGAAATTGTAAGTTCAATACCTATTGATCGTTTATGGCTTACTAAATTAAGCCTTAAGAAAAATAATGTTCAACTTGATGGGGTCGCCCTTGATAACCACACGGTAGCTCTTTTTATGCGTCGTTTGGAAACATCATCAATGTGCAGATCGGTAAACTTGATAAATACTAAACAGAAGTCAATCCATGGACATGCCCTTATGGAGTTTGGGCTTAAAGTGAATATTCAAACTCAACATAGAAAAAACAAGAAGACTAAAAAGAGAGCCAAGAAGTCGTGAAATTTAGCAAACCAAGCTTGAAGATACCTCCTGGGCTTTTTCAATCTGTCTATGCCCTTCCTGTTTGGCAGAAAGCCGGCATATGGTTGTTAGTCTCAGTTATTCCTATTGCCCTGTTCTGGTTTTTTTTCCTATCTGTTCGTTTAGAAGAAATAAAAACCATGTCGGAGAAAATCCCGAAACAGAGGCAAGAGCTGGTCAAGCTGGAAGCAAGGTCCAAACAGATTCCTCAATTGGAAAAAGAATTGAATACAATGAAAGGAATTTTACAGAAGGCCTTGAAGCTTCTGCCGGAAAAAGAAGACATACCGACATTTTTGCCTGAGATTTCTTCACTTGGTAATGAGGCCAGACTGGATTTTTTATCCTTTAAACCACAGAAGGAACAACCAAAGGCCTTTTACGCAGCCATTCCCATTAACATGGAATTCAATGGGCCATTTCACAACACAGTTGATTTTTTCAATAATGTCAGTCGTATGGCTCGCATTGTGCATATAAAATCGGTCTCGATGGGAAAGGCCAAGCAAACCACTAAGGTCTGGAGTCAAAAGGGATCAGCAACCAGTAACCAAAAAACCGAAGCTACAGGCGAAGCGTCACCAATAAAAGGGACCGGAGAGGGTCTCACTGAGGGTCAAGATGTCAAGAAAGGCGGTACATGGATAATAAGTACCCGTTGTGATGCCGTAACCTATCGTTTTCTCAGCCCAAAAGAACAACAGGCCAACAAGAAAAAGAAAAAGAAAAAAAGAAGGTAGTTGTTCACGACTTTAAATTTGAAATTAGACGACATGAGTATGCAGACCAAAACAAAAATCTATTATAGGAAGTTTATTATTTATACAAGTCTGCTTATCACTATTTCTTTATGTGGCCTTTGCTGTTTGTGCGGATGTAAAGATAAAACTACCGTAGCTCCTGCAGCAACTTCCATCACGAAAAAATCGGACGGAATTAATTCCAAAAAAGTAAAGGATTTTAAGGTTAGGCTGGAACGTCTTATGAAGACTGCTACTTATTATTACAGCTCGGATGGAAAACCCGATCCGTTTCAGCCGTTTTTGAAAACAGCTCCGAAAATTTCCAAGCGAATAGCTAGAAAACAAAGCCCCAAAAAAGGGTCTAGAAGGCAGGAAATTTGCGCTACCCCATTGGAGTGTATGGATGTCGGCCAGCTAACGCTGGTAGGTATTATTGCCAATGATAAAGGTAACAGGATTGCTATGGCCCAAGATGCTGCCGGGATCGGTTACTTCTTGAAGCCTGGTCTGCGGGTTGGCTATCGAAACGGCAGGGTTAAAAAGATCCTTCCAAACAGAGTAATCGTAGAAGAAGAACTCGAAAACATTCGCGGCGAGCTGACTTTGCAGAATAGGGTACTGTTACTACATCCGGAGGGAAAATAATGGGTTGCCAACGGAAAATCTCATATCTTTTGATTGTCTTTTTGGCCGGTGTATTCTGGTGGATGTCTGACAACAGTCCTGCAATGGGCAATGAGCCAAACCAAAGCAGACCAGAGCAAAACGACATATCCCACTGGATAGCTGAACTTGAATCCAGCCTTCCAAACTCCAGAAATAATACAGAACCGGATGGAACAGAAGATGTTACAGCATCAAAAGTTGGTGAGACTTCTGGTAATAATCCAGCGGCAAAATTGGTAAATAATGATGCCAAAGATAAAATTAGTGTGGATCTCTTCAAAGTGGATCTCCACAATGTATTTCGTTTGCTGGGTCAGGTTAGTGGTAAAAACATTGTAGTAGATGAGATGGTAAAGGGTACCATTACGCTGGCCCTTGAAAATGTGCCTTGGACCTTTGTCCTGGATGTAATTAAAAATTTAAAGGGATTGGATAGCATCGAGCGTCATAATACCATTATGATTTACCCGACTGGCAAGTCTCTTGAATGGGGTGGTGATGCCGGATCAGGCGCCATCCTTGATGTTCAGATTGAACCCCTTCTTATTGAAAAAGAGCAGGAACTCATCATCGACGAAGATGGAATTCCCGTTGAAGGGAAGCAGAAAAGCGGTATTCAAATTGAGCGCATTGTGGATATTCAAACCCCTATTGAACACGTTACCAAGGCTCAGGACCTTATTAATAAGGCTGCCAAACTTGAGAAGCAGGGGGCAATTGGCCCAGCATTAAAATTGTATATTGAGGCATCAGATATTTGGCCGGAAAATGTATCGCTGGCTAAAAAAATATCGGCATTAGCCCTTGGTCCGGGTGGTCAAGAACTGACTTCTTTTAATTTTGCCAGAAAAACACTTCGTTTTGCGCCTAAAGACAGTGAAGCAATCACTTTCGCAGCCACGGCACTGGCCCGAATGGGGAAAAAGGATGAGGCAAAAATCTATTTTGAACGTGCAATGGATACTGCTTCTATACCTGGCTTGCATACACTATATAATTATGCGGTCTTCTGTGAATCTGGAGGTGAATATCGACAGGCACTCCGACTGTTAAACAATATCGAGATCAATTATGAACTTTCGGCAGACGCCATGCTCCTGCGAGCGCGAGTTTTTGAACATCTAGGTCAAATTGACAAGGCAATAACTGAATATAGGGCAGTCTTACAGGGAGGGGAATCAATTCCTCCGGAATCACAGCGATATGCAAAGGGACGAATGGAAATATTGATGACAGCTAAATAGTGTCTGGAAGAAAAGGCTGTTCAGACACAATTTTGAATTCTAAATTTTGAATTTTGACAGTGAAACTTGAAATCAGAAATTAGAAATTGGGAAAGACAAAAAGATGTAAATGCGTTACCTAATTTCGAATTTCCAGTTTCCAATTTCGACAAGTGAGACAAGTAGACTCAGGCATTTATGGAGGAATGAAGATGTGCTCCAATATGAATAAATTAAACAACATATTATATCGGATTTGGGATGATATAAGGGGCATGCTTTTGCTATTCCTGATAACTGGATTTATGACCGGATGCGCAGCCTCCAAGCAAAGCCTTTCAGATACTCCTCAGGCAGAACCTCTGGCTGACCAAGGAATAGAAGATGCGGATGCTAGTTCACAGGCTGAAGTTCAAGTTGAAAAACCGTCTGTCCCTCACAGTGCTACCGCTCCATCCCGTCCATCCGTAAGCTGGCAACCTTCGTTCACAGTCAAAGATATTCAAGTTAGGGAAAGTGCTTTGGGGCTTCCTGAGCTAAAGGTCGGTGCAAATATAGAATCTCAAAGCGGAAAAGTAGTCCTGCGGGACATTATTAAGGGGCTGGCCAATTTGAAAGGCTTTAATGTTAGCTGGAAAGGAGATGCCAACCCAAAAGCGATGGTGGATGTCGACATCAAGGCAGATGATGATTTCTGGGTAGCATTGGACAACGTCCTCCGTCAACTGGATTATTTTTTTGAGTTCAAAAATGACACGCTCATCATCGGGTATAAACAGACAAAGACCTATCAGGTAGCTATGCCAAATGTGTCATATACGTTTACCACTGCTATAGGTGGTAATATGCTTGGTGGACCTACCAACACTAACAATCTTGGGGAGGTAAGTCTTGCCACTGTTCCAACAGAAGAGCAGGAAACAGAAGGCAGCCAAACCCGCTATGTCAATCGATATGATCTCTGGAAAAGTTTTAGACAAAACCTCAATCAGATATTGGAGGTATGGGAAAAGGACTCTTCTGAAAGAGAGGAAATAGCACCAACAGTCCCAGCACAACCACAACCTGCTGCCACACAAGCACAACAAGCAGGCACTCCAGAACCTTCCGGGCCGGTAAGGTCGGGAAAGGGCTCATTTACCATTGATGAATCGCTTGGCATCATTACTGTAAATGCATCCCCATCGCTTCAAAAAAATGTAGCAGGCTATATTGACACCTTCAAATCGTGGCTGTATCGCCAGGTAGCCATTCGAGCCGATGTCATTGAAGTAATACTTACAGAAGAGTCATCAAGAGGAATTGATTGGTCCCATGTATTAAAGGCTGCTGTGAGACAGGAACCTTTAATCAGTGGGACTGTTAAATTAGGTGATAATAACAGAGTATACTATGTGGATTACTCTGGTTCCGCCCCTAAAAGCCAGGAAGGAATCCGCCTGGTCGGAGAAATCGATCTCAACCCCATAGATTTCAACCTATTTATCAATGCACTTGACGAACAGGGAACAGTACGTACTTTGTCACAACCTCGTCTGAACCTACTTAACGGTTCCCCGGGTGTTTTGACAGTTGGCGAATCTGTCCGCTATATCAGTAAGGTAACTGCCTTGAGAAGCGGAGAAAGCGGTCAGGTTGATTATTCCATTGAAACTGAAGACGTTATGTCAGGTTTGTCTTTCTCCGTTGTATGTAATGTACTTGGAGATGATGAAGTGGTTTTATATCTGACTCCTGTCATTTCCGAACTCAGAAAAATTAAATACGAGAACTTCGGCGCGGCTGAAGTAAAAATCGGGCTACCCGAAGTTGCACTCCGTCAGATGACAACCATGGCAAAAATTCGGGACGGTGATTTGCTGATCCTTGGCGGGTTGATTAATGAACACCGTACCGTAAACAGTTCAGAGATACCATTTCTTGGCAGGATTCCATGGGTCAAATGGCTATTCAAGAACGAACTCAAGTCAAAAGAAAAAGCAGAATTGGTAATTATTCTTCGACCCCACATCCTTCCCATGTAAATTCAGCATAGGCTACACTGTAAACGCGGATCAGATTTGTGACCAAAAGTAGCTATCTGACCCTCCCAATCCCCTTTTAGGCCCTTCCCAGGGCCTTTTTTGTTAAGTGCTTAACAGCCTTAACTCATTGACAATATATCGCCATAATGGTTTAGTGAAATTGGTCATTGGGAAAATTGTGATGTGAAATTTAAGTAAATGATTCGGAGGCAAACCTGGAGTTCGTTCGTTTTCCTAGGTATGTAAATTCCCGATTCCATTAATTTAACCCTGAACCCTTGAACCTCTGAACGGTTACTATTTAAATATCTTAGGAATATTATGAAAGAAATAGAAAAAGATAAGTCAATAGCAAGGTTCGGAGTCTCTATCCCTTATGATCTGATTCGTACCTTTGATAAATACATCAGAGAGCGAGAATACAACAGCAGGTCAGAGGCCATTCGTGACCTCATAAGGGAAAAATTAATAGAGCAGGAGTGGAAAAAAGAGTTTGAAGGACAAAAGGTGGTGGGCGTTATCACCTATGTATTTGACCACCACAAGAGGGAGTTGGTAGATTCAATTATTGACATTCAACATAATTTCCCGGACCATGTTATAGTGTCGCAGCATGTTCACCTGGATCATCACAATTGCCTGGAGGTAGTTATTGTCCGTGGTGAACCCAATGCATTGCGTAATCTGACTTACAAGTTAAAAGCCCTTAAGGGTGTGAAACACTGCCAGCTTACCATGACCACAACAGGGACCGGCCTGAGTTAATCATCATATCGACCCCTCCTCTATAATGAAACTATTACAAGTCAGGAGTCTGCTAAAATGCAGGAACAGATAGAATTATTTTCTGGAACCATTAAGTCGTGCGGCATTGCCGAAGAGCTCAAGAAGTCCTATCTCGATTATGCCATGAGCGTGATAATCGGAAGGGCCCTGCCCGACGTCCGAGATGGACTCAAGCCGGTGCACAGGCGCATCCTCTATGCAATGCAGGACCTGAGAAACGACTATAATAAACCGTATAAAAAGTCAGCCCGCATAGTGGGCGATGTCATAGGTAAGTATCACCCCCACGGAGACTCGGCAGTTTACGACACCATAGTTCGAATGGCCCAGGACTTTTCTATGGGCTATCCCCTTGTCGACGGCCAGGGAAATTTTGGCTCAGTCGATGGAGATGCCCCTGCGGCCATGCGTTACACCGAAATCCGTCAAACAAAACTGGCCCATGAACTCATGGCGGATATCGATAAGGAAACCGTAGATTTTGTCGCTAATTACGACAACTCCCTTGAAGAACCCTTGGTGCTTCCCTCCAAGGTGCCGAATTTATTAATCAATGGTTCATCCGGTATAGCAGTGGGAATGGCCACCAACATTCCTCCTCACAATCTCGGTGAGGTAGTGGATGCCTTGATCGCCCTTATACGGAATCCAAACATGAATGTAGCCGATATTATGGAATATATTCCAGGGCCGGACTTTCCAACCGCCGGCTTTATATGCGGGAAAGCTGGCATAAAGTCAGCCTATGAGGTGGGACGCGGAATCATCAAAATGCGGGCCAGGGCTGTAGTGGAACAGCAAGCCAAAGGTAAGCGGGAACACATAGTTATTAACCAGATCCCATATCAGGTTAACAAAGCAAAGCTGGTGGAAAAGATCGCCCAACTTACCCGTGATAAAAAGATTGAAGGAATCCATACTGTGCGGGACGAATCCGACCGGGATGGAATGAGAATCGTAGTAGAGCTGAAGAAAGATGGAATCGCCCAGGTTGTCCTCAACCACCTCTATAAACACACGGCCATGGGGAGCTCTTTTGGGACAATCCTTCTCGCCATAGTCAATGGCAGACCGGAACTCCTCAACCTCAAAGAAGTTCTGGCCCACTTTCTCCAGCACAGAAAAACCGTGATTATCAGGCGCACTACATATGAGCTCAAGAAGGCCGAAGAGCGCGCCCATATACTCAAGGGCCTTAAGATCGCGCTTGACAACCTGGATGAGGTGGTGGCCCTGATTCGGGGATCGAGCACCCCTGCAGAGGCCAGATCAGGACTTATTGAGCATTTCGGACTCACGACCATTCAGGCCCAGGCAATTCTCGACATGAAACTTCAGCGCCTGACCGGCCTTGAGCGGGGAAAAATCCTGGAAGATTATCAGCAACTCCTGAACAATATCAAAAGCTATAAAGAAATCCTGGCAAGTGATGCCCTGGTCCTTGAAATTATTGAAAAAGAGCTCAGGCTCCTTAAGGACGAATACGCTATTCCCAGGCGCACTGAGTTAATAGGGGACCCTGAAGAGATCAGGATCGAAGATCTAATAGTTGAAGAAGACATGGTGGTAACACTGTCGCACAGTGGCTATATTAAACGTAACCCTCTGAGCCTGTATCACAGCCAGAGACGCGGTGGAAAGGGTATCACTGGGCTGTCCAAAAAGCAGGAAGATTTTGTTGTGGATCTATTTGTTGCCTCCACTCATGATTATTTCCTCTACTTCAGCAATCTGGGAAGGCTTTACTGGCTGAAGGTCCATGAGATTCCACAGGCATCCAGGACGAGCCGCGGCAAAGCCCTGATAAATCTTTTGCCGATTGACAGGGAGGCCAATGAGCATATTGCCGCTGTAGTGCCGGTACGTACCTTTGAACCGAATCGTTTTGTGATTATGGCAACAAAGAACGGAGTGGTCAAAAAGACCTCTCTTGAAGCCTTTTCAAGGCCCAGGCCGACAGGCATCATTGCGGCCACAGTACGCGATGGCGACGAAATCATAGCCGCTGCCGTTACTGATGGGCAGACTGATATATTTCTTGGCACCAGGCACGGACACAGTATTCGGTTTCCGGAAGGCAACGTACGACCCATGGGTCGCACTGCGGCAGGTGTGCGGGGCATTAAACTCGCGAAAGGAGACCGCGTTGTCGCAATGGTGGTAATCTCTGAAGCCCAGGATACACTGTTTACGGTCACTGAGAACGGCTACGGAAAGCGGACTCAGGTAAGCGAATACCGTGTACAGTCAAGGGGTGGAAAGGGCGTAATCAATATCAAAACCACAGAAAAGGTAGGC
>JAFDDO010000004.1 GCA_019310825.1 Deltaproteobacteria bacterium
TAGTTAGTTATGATTACACCTCAAAAATAGTTCCTTGGCCACACTATCCCATCCAACAACGACAACCAGACTCGCCTGCTTCGGCGCTTCTTCCGAACCCCACATGATACGACACCCAAAACCACAGGATATGGACATGGTCATATCATTGACACACAACTACGTTTTTGATAAGGAATAGTTATCAATTATGTCGTTTTCGCTGAATCTGGTCATGCACTTGATAGATGTTAATATTCAGTAACAGGAGGAATTAAACATGAGCACCATGCGATTCATTAAATTTTTATCCCTGATGGTTTTTATTGGTATGCTTTGCGTGTCCTGTGCAACCACCCACCAGACCAGAAAAGCCGCAACATCCGAGTTTCTGGGTGATTACTCACAATTAAAGGAAGGCAAGGGCGACCAGGCACTGATGGTCTATATCGACGAGAATGTCAATTTTAGTCTATATGACAAGGTCATCATAGATCCTGTAAGACTGGTTGCATCTGAAGACAGTGATATGGCCAAAATTTCAAAAGAGGATCTTCAGGCGATTGCAGATTATTTTTATGCTGCGTTAAATGAAAATTTATCAAAAAAATATAAAATAGTCAGTGAATCCGGGCCTAAGACCATGAGACTGCGGGTTGCACTGACTGATGTTACCGGATCAAAAGTGGTGCTTGACACCCTGTCTTCTCTGATCCCGGTGGGTATGGCCATTAACCTGATTGCAAAAGTTGCCACCGGAAATAGTACTGCGGTGGGGTCTGCAACAGGCGAGATGGAGCTTCTTGATTCAATCACCGGCAAAAGGCTGATCGCTGCTGTGGATGGCCAGTCCGGAATAAAATACACAGGAAAATTTGACAAGTTCAGCAAGTGGAAAGATACAAAAGATGCCTGTGATTACTGGGCGAAACGGATTGCCCAGCGCCTGGATGAATTGTCAGACGCTGGGTATATACTGAAGGGTGATGAAAAGTAGGGCATACTCATAAAATTCATCTTCCTTTTGTATATAGAGTGGAGCTAATATTATCATATTTATTTAGACGGTATCTGACTGCACAACCCATTCTAAGTCGAAAAATAGATTTCCTTATAATTGGTGTCTGTTTTTGATTCTTCTGTTTTTGTGCAATTCGTAAGAGAGATGCAACTGGATCGGTCAGCCTATTTGAGGGAGGTCTTGCGAAAGGGGTTCTCTGATGCTATCTCCAAAGCTCTTAACAGAACAATGAAAGATTAATTCAACCCAGTCAACAACGTTATATATTAAATCAGATAGAGAATATACCTCAAAGTATATCATATCTATCATAAAAGAAATAGACTACCAAAAAAGAAACTTCCTGTCCCTCAGTTTTCACGTCATACAAAAAAAGGATTTTGAAATCCATGCAAATCAGAAAAGCACTGAAAAAGAACGAGAAAAACTAATTCTCTGCCCATTCATGGGTACGAAACTTGAGCTACTTTTTTGGGGAAGGTGCAATATGACAAAACAGGCTTTGAAAATCATTCTATGGTTGGTCTTCATATTGATTACAATAACGGCATGCAAAGAGAAACCTGAAATCGTTGAGGAGGTTCGGGCCATCAAGACGATCACCGTTAGCGAGCCAGCCACCAGCCAGATACGAAAGTTCTCCGGGATAGTCCATGCTGTCGATTCTTCCAATCTGAGTTTTGAGGTAAGCGGACAAGTTGAGACCGTGAATGTCGATATCGGAGATCGCGTCAAGAAAGGACAGGTACTTGCTGCTCTCGATAAAGAGCCCTATAGGCTGGACGTGGATGGCGCTCAGGCTGAACTCGTAAAGGCTCAGGCTAATGTTGTTAATACAAAGGAGGAGTACGATCGCCAAAAGAGGGTTTACGACCAGGGTGCGGGCGCAAAAGGTAGGGTAGACCTTGCAGAGTATAATTACAAGGCAGCCCAGAGCGTAGTTGATTATCAAATTGCACGCCTGAATCTCGCAAAACGTAATCTCCGCAAGACCTCGCTGAAGGCGCCGTACAATGGTAGTATCGCCGGGCGGTCAGTGAATCCGCACGAGGAAGTACAGACAGGACAGAAAGTGTTCGAGATCGATGCCAAAGGGGCATTGGAAGTGCAATTGGCTGTTCCGGAGACAACAATCCATCAAATACACATCAGCGGCCCGGCGACTATCACGTTTCCCACCCTGCCGGGCAAGTCTGTAAAAGGCAGTATCTCCTATATCGGCTCTGCCGCTATAAAAGCGAATGCTTTCCCTGTCAAGGTGGGGCTGATCGAGCCACCTGCTAAGACAAGTCCCGGCATGACGGCTGAAGCAACTCTTGTCTTAACAGATGAGAGCCGGGAGACAGGTTACGTGGTCCCGCTTCAGGCGATCCTTCCTGCCAAAGACGCTAAGCAGGGGTATGCCTTTGTGTATGATCCCAAAACATCCACGGTCAAAAAGACGCAGATTCGCTCCCGTGGCGGACAGCGGAACATGTCAATCATAGAGGAAGGTCTTTCGGCAGGAGATATTATCGCCGTGGGCGGTGTGAGTTTCCTGGCGGATGGGATGAAAGTGAAGATTATGGAGTAGTAGAATAGAACCCGCCACGAAGTGGAGCTGAAATGAAAGGTATAACCGATTTTGCACTGAATAATTCGCGAACCGTCATACTGATAATGCTTGGGATAATCATTGGCGGCATCTATCAGTTTAAAGACCTTCCGAAGATGGAAGACCCGACCATTACGATTCGCGAAGCAGTAGTTATGGCCCAAAATCCCGGTATGCCTGTGGAGCAGGTGGAGCGTCTGATTACCAGGCCCATCGAAGAGAAGCTCCGAACCATGGGCGAAGTGGATGATATCAAAGACTCCACTTCCAAGGTCGGCGAATGCCTGATCCATGTGACCATCAAAGATGAAGTCCCTGCAGAAGACCTCCCGGCGACGTGGAAACTGTTGCGCAACAGAATGCACGATGTTGAACCTAATCTGCCAAAAGGCACAATCGGCCCGATGGTGGACGATACATTCGGCGATACGGCCATAGCAACCATTGCGCTCTACAGCGATGGATTTTCCATGGCGGAAATGCGTGAAACAGCCCGAGAAATCCGCGAGCGCCTCAACTTAATGGAAGGGATTCAGAAGATTGATCTGACCGGTGTCCAGGAAGAGCGCATCTATATGGAATTTTCAAACGCCAAACTGACTCAATTAGGAATCGATACCAGTGTAATAGGAAAAAGCCTGAAGCAACAAAATGTCCTCCGCCCCGGCGGCAGAATGAACATCAACGATGTGGAAATTATCGTCGAAACATTGGGCTGGTTCAAATCCATAGAGGAGATCGGCGACGTTCTCATACCGATTGCCGGGACCCAGGGGTCGATCCCGTTGCGCGATATCGCAACAATCAGGAAAGCATATGTAGAGCCTATCCAGAACCCTGCCTACTACAATGGCCACCAGTCCATTGTTTTGAGCATTTTTCTCCTTAGGGGCGTCGATGCAGTAGGGTTTGGCGAGCGGCTGGAGAAAAAGGTCAAGGAGATAGAACAATCCCTTCCCTGGGGCTATAAGCTTGATTTTGCCACATTCCAGCCCACTCTTATCAAAAAGTCCGTTCACGGGATGCTGGTTAATGTGATCGAAAGTGTGGCAATCGTCCTGACGATGGTTATGCTGCTTTTGGGGTTTAGAGTCGGTTTGATTGTCGGCTCATTCATTCCGCTTGTGATGCTATTCGGCATCGTGATGATGAGTGTATTCGGCATAGAGTTGCAGCGAATGTCCCTGGCCACAATGATTATAGCATTGGGCATGTTTGTGGATAATGCCATTGTGGTCTCCGATGATATCAAGGTAAATCTGGAAAAAGGAATGCCACGCAGGGATGCGGCTTTGAAAACAGGAAGGTCTCTTGCGGTTCCGCTTTTGACCAGTACGCTCACGACTGTTTTTGCCTTTGGGCCAATCATCCTTCAAATTGGAAGCACGGGTGATTATACCAAATCTTTGGGTCAGGTTATGGTTATTCTGCTCATGGGGTCGTGGTTCTTTTCCATGTTTTCTTCCACCAGCTTGTGCTACTGGTTTATGAAGGTCAAGCCTGCTGCCGACAGCGACGGAAACAATCAGTATGACCCATACCAGGGCAGATTCTATCAGGTCTACCGTAAAATTCTGGAAGCTGGTCTACGCAATCGCGCCCTTGTGCTCGGCGTGGTGGGCGCTGCATTTGCTGCTGCAATATATGGGTTCACTTTAGTACCGCAAAGCCTCTTTCCACCAGGGGATCGAAACCAGTATCTGGTCTACCTCGATCTCCCTGCCGGAACCCGCATCGAGGAGACCGATAGGACGGTGCGGAAGTTTAGCGCCTGGCTGCAGGATAAAAAGGAAAACCCGGAAATCACCGGGACAATTGCCTATGTGGGAACCGGCGGTCCGCGCTTTTTTCTCTCACTGTCACCGGTGGATCCGGACCCGTTTAATGCAACCCTTATCGTCAATACGCAAACAATGGAGCAGGTGCATGAACTTGTCCTGCGTACACGCCGGCATCTGCTGAACAACTTTCCCAATGTCCGCGGAAGGGTAAAGTCCATGTGGCTGGGGAGCAGCGAACCCGGAATACTGGAGATCCGGCTCAGCGGTCCCAATACGGATGTATTGACAGAGCAGGCCGAACAATTAATGGCAGGACTCAGAAAGATACCCGGCACAATAGATATCAAACAGGATTGGAACAACCGGGTTATGATGGCCAAGGTTGAAGTCGATCAGGCCCGTGCCCGCCGCGCCGGATTGACATCACAGGATGTGGCCAACTCTCTGAGCGGCTTTATTGATGGTGTGACTGTAACCGATTTTCACCAGGGCAATGTGAATATCCCCATTGTTGGCCGCGGTATCAAGGCTGAACGGGATTCCATGTCCAATCTGGCCACGATTGGCATCTATTCGCCGTCCGGCAAGACCAGCGTTCCGCTCAATCAGATTGCTGATGTACATGGCCAGGGGGAACTGAACCGTATCGTGCGCTACAACCAGGAACGTACCATAACGGTCAGCGCCATTCACCCCGTGCTTAAGTGTATCGAACTCTTTGACAAGATCAAGCCGACCCTTGATAAGCTGGAGTTTCCTGCAAACCACTACTGGGAAATAGGGGGCGAACTGGAGGACTCTGCCAAAGCAATAAAGAAACTATCCAAACCATTGCTGCCATGCCTCGGCGCCATAGTGATACTACTGGTATGGCAGTTTAACTCCATCAGGCGGGCAGGAATTATTATTCTTACCATGCCGCTTGTCCTTGTCGGAGCCGTGGTCGGTCTGCTTGTCATGCAGGCAGACTTTGGATTCATGGTCATTCTCGGGTTGTTGGCCCTTGCCGGATCGATCGTGAACAACGGTATCGTGATGATCGATAAAATCGAAGAGAACAGACTCGAAGGGCAGACACCCTATGATGCGGTTATAAATTCGGCCATCAGCCGTTTCAGACCGATACTGCTCTCAGTTTCTACAACCATGCTTGGTTTCACTCCGCTGATTATCAACCAAGACCCGCTCTTTTACGGCATGGCATGTATTATGTTCTTCGGTCTGGGAATCGGAAGTCTGTTTACACTTAACTATGTTCCGGTGCTTTATACCCTCTTTTTCAGGATTAAAGCCCCGAGTAAAGAGCATACATAACTGTGTAAGATACGGAAGGAGCGGTGGAATGGAAAAGTGCTGTTTTGTCTCTGGATCAATTATAAGCTTGGCCGTGCTGCTTACCGGATGCGCGGTTGGGCCAAATTATATCAGGCCTGAAACACCGGAACCTCAGAGATGGATAGAGGAAGAGAGCCCTGTGATCAAGAGCGAGTCGGCGGATCTTGGTCAGTGGTGGACAGTATTCAACGACCCTGTTCTCAATACCCTTATCGAAACCGCCTATCAGCAAAATCTAAGCCTCAGAATCGCGGGGATCCGAATACTGGAATCCCGGGCACGGTTAGGGATAGCCACAGGAAATCTCTACCCGCAAATGCAGGAGGTTGGGGGAAGCTTCACTTCCCAGGGCATAAGCAAGAATACTGCGAATTCTCAGCCCGGCGCCGACTTTTATTACGGCAATGCTGATCTGGCATTCGATGCTGCCTGGGAACTGGATTTCTGGGGCAAATTTCGCCGCGGCATTGAAGCCGGCCTGGGAGATCTGGATGCTTCAATAGCGAACTACGACGACATCCTGGTTACCCTCACTGCTGAGGTGGCCCGGAATTATGGACTGCTTCGCACCCTCGAACAACGACTTGCAATCGCCAAAGAAAACGTGAAGATCCAGGAGAGTTCCCTGCGCATCGCTGAAGTGCGATTTGATTCCGGAGATGTGACAGAACTGGATGTGGCACAGGCCAAGACACTCCTTGGAGAAACGCAGGCCTTAATCCCCTCCCTTCAAGCTAGTCTGCGGCAGGCCAAGAACGCGCTTGCAATTCTCCTTGGCATTCTACCGGGCGATATCGACAAAATGCTCGGCAAACCAGGGACCATTCCCGTCGTGTCTGCTGAAGTGGCAGTGGGCGTACCGGCAGAACTGCTGCGCCGGCGGCCGGACATCCGGCTTGCAGAACGGCAGTTGGCCGGCCAGTGCGCCAGAATCGGGATTGCGAAAGCGAATCTGTATCCCCATTTCTCGCTACTTGGAACCATCGGGTTGCGGGCGAGCGATGCAGCGATCACGGCAGCAGGGTTTCCCGGCGGCAGTTCGTTTAGCGACCTTTGGGATTCTGACAGCGTGAATTACAGTTTTGGCCCCTCTATCAGCTGGAATATCTTTAATTACGGCCGCATCAGAAACAGTATCAGAGTTCAGGATGCCCGGTTCCAGGAACTAGTAGCCAACTATGAGAACACGGTTCTCAAGGCTGCCCAGGAAGTTGAAGATGCAATAGTATCTTTTTTGCGCAGGAAAGAAGCAGTAAAATATCTGGCTTATAGTGTAGAAGGGGCAAAACGTTCAGTGTATCTTTCCCTTATTCAATACCAGGAAGGACTTGTAGACTATCAGCGTGTGCTTGATGCACAACAGTCTCAGTCAAAGGGGCAGGATAGTCTGGTCTCAACTACGGGAAATGTAATGCTTGACCTGGTCGCCGTTTACAAGGCATTAGGCGGTGGGTGGCAGTTTCGTGTAGGGAAAGACTTCGTGCCAGAGGAAATCAAGCAGCAGATGCGAAATCGTACAAACTGGGGAAATCTGCTGATCCCCACAAAGCTGGAAACACCGCCACCAGATGAAGTCAAGCCTGGGTGGCGGTCGCCGGACTGGTAATTTTCTGTTATGAAACTTTTAGATGTTCAGTATTGTTGGAACAAAATAAGGTATTTGTGTGATTAAAAACTCTGATGTTCAGGTAATCTCGTCCTGTTTAAGAGGCAGGTTCCTTTTCCTGCTCATCTCAATATTACTCCTACTTATCCTCTCACCACTACTTGATAACTTTATCGGTTTAAAATTCCTATTAAACATATTCATGACGGCAATCTTTATATCTGGAGTTTACGCTGTCAGCCAAAAAAAAATCTATATGCTCATTACCGCAGCTTTGGCCATACCCATGCTTGCCTCATTATGGTCAGCCTATTTTATAAAAATCCCTTACTTTCAGTTAACAGGCCAAATCTGTGGCGTCCTGTGCATGGCTTTTATGGTAATTATCATACTATCCCACATAATAAGAGTTAAGAATGTAACCGCAGATGTCATTTTTGGCGCTATTGTCGTGTATTTACTCATGGCATTAATGTGGAGTTTTATGTATTCGGTTGTAGAGGACCTTCACCCAGGGTCTTTTATCATACCAGAGGGTCCGATCAAAGACAGTCGATTCCTTTTTACATATTTCAGTTTTGTCACTCTTGCTACTCTGGGTTACGGCGATGTCACGCCTCTGACAGCACCGGCGTGTTCCTTGTCCATTATTGAGGCAATCATAGGTCAAATCTATCTGGTCGTCGTGGTTGCCTGGTTGGTCGGAATGTTTGTCTCTCAATCACTGGTCAAGAACACACGTTATAACGTTATTAATCATAAAAGGGAAAAAGTATGAAAACAACATTTAAAATCTTTTTGGTTTTAATCATTGGTTTCACCTTAACTCTGCCCACGGGATGTGGGCAAAAAAAGAGTTCTTCCGGATTCCTTCAGGACTATTCTTATCTTAAGCCAGGCCCGAGAGGTGGCGCAGACTTACTTTACATAAAAGAGGACGTAAATTTTTCCGTGTACAACAAAGTCATGGTAGATCAAGTAGTATTCTATTACAGCGAGGATGCAAAATATAAAGGGATTGATCTAAATGAATTGAAGGAATTGGCAGATGCCTTCCACAAGGCCTTTGTGGACGAACTTGCCGACGGCTATACAGTAGTGGCTGAGCCGGGCCCCGACGTATTGCGGATTCGAACTGCCATAACCGAATTGGTTCCGAGTAAACCGGCCTTGAATACGATAACGACCATTATTCCAATAGGTCTGGCCATAAGCAGCTTAAAGAGAGTAGTGACCGGGACCCATACCTTTATAGGGCAGGCTTCCGCAGAAATGGAGGTTCTCGATTCCCAAACCAATGAACTACTTGCTGCGGCCATTGACACAAAAGCAGGCAAAAAGTACCAAGTAGTTGAAGGAATGCAAAAATGGGGACATGCTAAAGACGCATTCACTTTCTGGGCAAAGCGTCTGAGGAGTAGGTTAGACGATTTGCAAGGCAAGAAATAGTCATTTCTTGGGGGCTTATAGAGTAATTAGCATAAGACTAGTCAAGACAGATGATATAAACGAACTCAAAGAAGCCAGTAGCTCATATACTAATAACGATTTAGACAATAAGTAATCCATAGGGGGGCGCAATAAAACCGCAACTATTTTTGCACGCCCCTATAGGGAGGGAAACCGAAAGCCCTCAATACTAAGCATAATTGCATAAATTTCTATAAAATTTCTGCATATGTTTTTAGATTGAAATTGATTGGTTTTGGAAGACGATTATTGTTGAAATACCAGACCAATCTTCTGAATCTGGACACCAATTCCTTTATGCCTCCAATAGCAGAGAAACCATAAACTCTTGGCTTTATCCATTTCCAAAATAGCTCTACCGGATTGTACTCAGGAGAATAGGTGGCCAGATGAAGTAAATGAATATTTTTGTGTCGATCCAGGTATTTTTTTACTTTTCTTGACCTGTGTATGCTGGCGTTATCCAAAATGATTACAATTTCATGTTCTGGGGTACGTTGCCTTAGCTGCGTTAAAAACCATAAAAACGCATTACTGTCAGACTGCTTGGACTTTTTCCAGTAAAATTTTTGTGTCATTAGATTCAAGCAACCAAAGAATGTGAGACTTTCCCGCTTGTGAGGTGTTGGAATCTTGTGGCGGCCACCTTTTTTTAAACCAGCCTTGAACCAAGTAGGGCTCTGTAGAAAAATGCGATTCATCAAGGGCATAAATCTCGCATTCTTTCTTCTTCATAAGTTCTTTGATTTCCCCCACAATACGCTGAATAGCCACACGCTTTTCATCTGGCGAGGGAGCAGTTGCTGGATCCGTTTTGGCTGGGCGTTTATAGGTATATCCCATACTTTTTAGTGCTCGAATTACTGTGTCTTTGCTGATCTCCATACGCATTTTCTTTTTAGCCGCATGGGTTATGAGAGGTACAGTCCACACATTTTCCTGATAACCCTGCAATAAGGGCAGGTCTGAAATTATGGTTTCGATATATTGGATAAGTTTTTCCCGTTTTTCCTTTGGTCTCCCCGGAGAATATTTTCGTTTTAATCCCTTGATACCATAAGATTGATAACGCTTGAGCCAATCTCTAACAGTGTGTTGATTTCTCTTTTGATCTCCATTCTCCAGCAAACCCCAGTCGGAGGCAAAACCGAAATCATGGATGTATTTATGCGCCTCGCTATTTATTCCGATAATTATGCGACAGATAAAGCGTTAAATCAACAGACTTTAACAATACTGAAAGATGTTGGGCTCCACTTTAATACACAGGACCAATCTAATGTATTCTTTCTTAGACGCAAATCTTACAAAATGATAAAAAAAATATGAAAAATCATAAGGAAAATTCAATGGGTATTGATCACCGAAAACACTTTAGGACAACCACTCAGTTAATTGTTCAGTACTCAGATAAACATCTCTTGTTTACAGAATTCCTAACCGACCTCAGTCTTGGAGGAATGTGCATAGTGGCTTCGAAACCGCTCGAACCCGGAACCAAACTAATTATAACCAGTTCGAAACAATCGCCTTTCAAAGTTGAGGGGATAGTTGCATGGAGCAAAAAGAGTATGAAAAACAAATTTAAACACCTAATAGGCGTCCGGTTCGATAGGCTTTCACAAAACCAGAAATCCCAAATTGCAGATATTATAACCTCAATTCACTGGGAAACGAACCCGCTCCATTAAGATCCATAATTTTGAAAGATTACACCAATCGTCTAGGATTACGAAAGAGCTTTAAGCGCAATCTTTTCCCCTTTTCGCGTTTCATTTTCATGAGAGTTTTTCGAGTGCCTCGACGGCAGCCTCCAGTACTTCGTCGGAATAAGAACCTTTGCGAACACTGTTGAGTTTCGGGATCACACTAAGATCCTTTGATTCACCCAAAATATAGATGATATCGCCTTTGACCCTGTCGTCTACCTGGAAAAACCGGTCCCACAAAGGCGCAACAAGCTGCGAGGCCATTTCTTTACGCTCTTCGGCAAGGAATTCAAACGTCACCATGGCGCCGAGGCGAATTTGCCATTTTGCATGGGTCAGCAGATCCAGAAACGCAGGATAGATATTTCCGCTTTCCATCATCATCTGTGCCAGACCTGCGGCATCACCCTGCTTGATGATCTTTCTGAGCGAATCAGTACCGAGTTGGGAAGGGTCCCTGGTGAGCATCATATGAACGAGTTCTTCGATCTGAATCGTTCCTGTCCACCGAAATTGATCGTCCAATATAACCGTAGGCACCGACTGGACGTGGTCATTTTTGGCCCTTTCAGAAAACAGGACCCCATCCATAACAGTGACATAAATCAGACTTTCCGAGGCGGCTAGAGTCAGCAGCAAGGTCACTACCTGTGGGCAAAAGGGACATTGGGGAGCAATATAGACCTTCAGCATCGCAGGGACCTTAAGCTGATTAAGGTCGTCCCGAACCGGTAAAGTCAGTTTCCCGGCGAGCGTGTCACGTCCGCCCAGTACATCCAGAAACGGGACCAGCTCTCTTCCCAGAGGCACGGCCTGATAACTTATGTTTTCCCCGATACTGATTTCAGGTACCTGCTCGCCGTCGTTTTCCTCCCTCTCTATCTTGACGCCTGGAGCCAGACGGCTGAAGTCCTCGCAAAACGCCTGAATTTGCTGACTGCGATGGTCTTCTGTCTGTATAAGACCGATCCGAATTTCTCCGTCGATCTTCCGGTACCACTCTGTTATGATCGCTTCGTCCTCTGGAATCACAATAGTCGCTTCTATACAGAATTATTATAACAATCGTCTAGGATTCAGGAAAAGCTTTATATAACCATCCGGTTGGACTTCGGCCAAAAGTTTTTTAGCCCGTCTGGATATCTCCAGCATATGCTTTGCCCCTTCAGACTGTCCATCCCAAAAATTTATCACAAAATCTGCTGACCTGAGCAGCACCTCATTTCTCATCATAGTGGCCTTTAGCCCGTGCTTCTCCCACTCTGAAGGAATAATCTTCCATTCAAGTCCTGCTTCGCCGGCATAACGCTCGCCCAGACGATCAGCCCCAGGAGCATTTCCGGAAAGCACAACGTCTCCGTCAATCAGCAAAAACTTCAGTACACTTTGGACCAATTTATAGGATTCTATACTACGAGAACCTCCTACAGCCACTCTTGCCATACAAGAGCCCCCTTTCATATAAAAAGTAAAGCAAGCACGCCCTCAAGGCCTGAATTAATCCCTAAATGATTAAAACTTTAAGGGGAATCAAAATATCGCATAATCAGAACTACTAACAAGCATCTACCCACAATTCAAATCAATAAGACATTTATTGTATGAAGCCATCAGTCATCTTCTTCAGCGGAGTTTTCTCTGACAATGTCCTTTACATTTTCAAGAATGTAGAGCACATCATGAACGGTGACTTTGGAGTATTCCTCACAAAAATCGTCAATCGCCACAAGAATACATTCGGTCAATTCGTTAAACTGATCGACAGAAAGGTTGGAAACCGGCTCTGAAGCCATGAGGGAATCCAGGTCAATACCATAATAGCCTGACAGCTCCCCCTTTATCTTTTCGAGTCTGTGGGCATGCCCTCGACCAGAACGTTTTCTATCCCGGATGCTTACAACTTTGCCCATAAAGATCCCCCTAAAATATTTTTCTAATACAGGCTTTGAACATATTAGCTTAATCTATGGATCAGTGGCAAGCTTTTTAAAATAAATTTAGAAATTGAGGAATTGACAGATTTCAGCACAATAAGTAGATTTCCTTCATGATTCTAGAAAAACTAACCATGCCAGCCTTTATAGAAGGTCTAACTAAAACTCGCACTATAATAGTTCCCTTTGGTGCTGTCGAGGAACACGGGCAACATCTACCACTGGGGACAGATACGATCCATTCGTATGAACTGTCCAAGGAAACCAGTAAACATCGTCCTCTTTTTGTTGCGCCACCAGTGTGGTACGGTCTCTGCAGAAGCACAAGTCAACATGCCGGAACAATTACAATATCGGGAGATACCTTAAAAAGGCTTGCTGTAGAACTTGCCACATCACTTTATAATCAAGGTCTTAGAAATTTTATACTCCTTTCCGGTCACGCCGGAGGTACTCACATGGCTTCACTTACGGATGCAGGCGAAGAGATACTGTCCAACCTTGAAGGAAGCCGGGTGGCTGTATTATCTATCCTTGATCTGATAGCTGAAATTCCCGACGGAATTGTAGAAACAGAGAATGACTCGCATGCTGGTGAGGTAGAGACCTCATTAATGCTCCATCTGAGGCCAGCGCACATAAATGGTACAAGTCCAGAAGAGTATCCCTCCTTTCCCACACCCATATTGGCTAGAAATAAAAAAAAGTTCTGGCCCGGAGGCGTATGGGGTAATCCTTCGAAGGCTTCTCTTGAAAAAGGCAAAACTGTGCTTCAGAATGAAGTTGAAGTCCTGCTACGCCTGGTGAAAAGGATCGAATCTTTTGAAGATTGAGGCTAATTCAACTTTGATACCTTGTTTTTGTGACGCAATTTTTAGAAAATTTTCGTGGAAAAAATTTCTATGTTCTCGGAACGACAGTCCCGAGCAAAGACGGATTTTGCAAGCGGATCGGATATTAAATTGCGTTTTTTTATCTCTTCTTGGAGTAATCTTGTTGCAAGCCTGCCAAAGCAGTGCTGATCCTTCCAAAGCCCCTGATTTTATGCTTCTAAATCTTCATGACGAACCAGTAAATCTCTCGGAATATAAAGGACAGGTAGTGCTCATTAATTTCTTTGCAACCAACTGTCCTCCCTGTAGAGTAGAAATCCCTGACTTTGTTCTTCTGCAAGATAAATATGGTTCAAAAGGTTTTGCCGTTATTGGGATATCCGTGGACCAGAATGGGAAAAGAATCCTTCCAGGATTTGCGCAGGCATTAAAGATTAACTATCCTATACTTCTTGCCACATCAAAGGTAATAAGGGATTATGGAAATATCTACGCCCTTCCGGCATCTTTTTTGATTGACAAAGAACATCGAATTCTCAAACACTACACTGGTATGGTAACCAAGGACGAACTGGAACCAATCATAGTTAATGCTTTAGGCATCAATGAGTAGTTTTTTGAAAAAGACAGTAAATGATTACACTGCAAAAAGTCATGAAATATGATTCAGATCAAAATGCTTCAGATGCAAGGCGCAAGACTTTCCAGGAATGAACTTACTTAGGCGTAAGTCGCAGTGACTGGAAAATCGAAGCGACGCAGCAGATAAGGTATTTTCAGCAGTATCAGAAAATTACTTGCGCAAGGTAGCTATCATTCGTTTAGGTTTAAGAATAATATCCAGTGCATCACAGATGTTGAAAAAAATGGCATCACTCGCCATCAAGGCATCAATAGAGGCCCCTTCCTTACCAATTACGCACAGACCCAACTTGGCCTCTCTCAACATCAGGGAGTCATTACAGCCATTGCCAATAGCCACGGTCTCATCACGACCAAGCTCTTCCAGGAAAGCAAGCTTCTGTAGATCGCCCCTACCGGATTCCAGTTGATGGATTTTTATACCACACTCCCCCACCAACTGATCAGTCAGATTCTCCAAAGTTTGGCCTGTATCCGCCGTCAGTACATAAGCATCCATTATTTCCGATATTTCCTTTAGTCGCTCGACAACACCGTCAACAAAACTGCCATCAACTGTAATCGTCCCGTTAAGATCCAGTATAATATTGGCCAGATTGTAGAAGACCCCACAGGGCAAATCTATTCGTATCTCTCGAGAACCAGGCATGGCTTATCCCCTACTCAGCAATTCTTATCTGTCAACCCTCGCGAAGATGGACCGGCGAATACGAGCCGGCAAAAAAGCCACTGCCCCATCAGCCACCTTTTTCAGAAGTGGAATCAGGTCGTCACGCCCCTTCCAGTTATCTTTAAGCACCTGCTCGTCAACCCTTAGAACTAAACGCAACAGAGCAACGGCCACCAGGTAAACATCGTCAACCAGTCCTATAAAAGGAATCCAGTCAGGGACTAAATCAAGCGGATTTAAAATATAAGCAACAGCGGCCCCCAATATAGCCTTATCGGTAGAGGAGACCCTCGAGTCTCTTAACAGATTTAGCAACAACCCCAAAAGCTGGGGCAACAGGGCAATATAACCACAAATTCTAGTATAAATACCGTGATTATTCCGTTGCTGAGGATTAGATTGTTTCTGTTTGCCCTTCATATTCAGTATCACTATTTCTAATATCATAACCTCAAACAGTAAATAAAGTAAAGACGTAAGACTGAAATAAATGCCTAAGGTTGCAAGTGCCTATAGTGAACTAAAGTTAACGAATTGGCCTTGAGTCCTGGTACTATTAATTATGAATGTTAAAACACCTTAACTTTAGGCACTTTACTAACTTCAAATTTTAAAACGTCTAGATTATACTACAATCGGCTAAGAAGTTGAAATAAACGGCTACATCACTTCCACCAGTTGCAAAGGACAATAACATGAATATTTTACATGGACTGTTATATCCGGCGAGCTACCTCCGTCGGGATACAATGCTGCGGCTTGACCAGGTATTCTCCAAACTCACTTTGTTGGTACCCACCGAAGAGGATATTAATCCACCGCTCACATCAAGTAACTGCTCCATGGAAATTGAGGCTACTGCGCCGGCCCCTCTTGGAAAAAGGCTCGACTGGTTCACTGACCTTATAAGCAATTGGAAATCATGGGCA
Source organism: Deltaproteobacteria bacterium (assembly GCA_019310825.1). Taxonomy (GTDB): domain Bacteria; phylum Desulfobacterota; class Dissulfuribacteria; order Dissulfuribacterales; family UBA3076; genus UBA3076. The sequence goes on from JAFDDO010000004.1 coordinate 15,504, forward strand.
CAAGAGATGGGCTTGGGAGAAAAGATCCCAGCCTCTACATTAATATATGCTGCAAAAGGCGAAGAAGAATCTCTACAGGGAATTCTTAATACATTAAGGGGCACTGAAGTCCCTGACCCGCTCCTGGATGCCCAAATATTTCTTCAGCTTTCATTGGATCTGGATAGACGTAATGACGAATTACAAACAGACCTTGACGAAATGGCAATTCATGAAGATAAACTTAAGTCGATATTGCAAGATCCAGTGGAACAAACAGACTCCCAAGGCTCTTCCAAAAAATCTTACTCTCCTATTATAAAACCCCTCCTCATGGCCGAGGAGCGGCTGAGGGCATGGGCATTGTTGTGGCAAAAATACACTGACTCAGGGCCCTGGCCAATCGGAGAAAGTATTACAGTAAAGGATCTGGTCGATAAGGCCTATGAAACCTTACAGCCAAGAGAGGCTCCTGTAGATCTATTGGACTTAGTATTACCCCTCGATCCCAATATCAAGCCAGGAGAATCAGACAAAATCAATAACGGCCTTACCTCCCTTATTAAGGCCATTTCAAACACAACTATACAAAATATGAGCGAAAATAGGGAGATACAGGAATTATCAGAAGAAATAAAAGAGGATTGGGGTAAAGCCAATAAAAACCAATTTCCAGGCCCTACAATGAACTTGACCTTATATCCTAAGAGGACATGGAATGAAGTATTTTCAAAGGCCGCCGATTTAGAATTAAAGCAAAACGGGCAAAGTCCTACTGCGACTATCGGGTGGTCCTTTTTTCTGTGCTAACGTACAGCAACAAAAGTCAGCTGTTGTTTAAAAGACCATGGCAAGGCCTTGCTGAGCAACGTTCGCCACTTGTGACAGCCCTTCGGGTAATATTCCAAGATACATGATTCCCAGAGCAGCAGCAATCAATGCGATCATTGAAGGAACACCAACTCTGCCTGCCACGACATCCCTGGACGGCTCAACCATATACAGCATCCATATCACCCGCAGGTAATAATAGGCCCCAATAACACAGGTCAATATACCCAAGGCTGCAAGCAGCAAATATCCTTCCTTTATTGCCGCTGCGAACAAGTAGAACTTACCAATAAAACCGGCAGTGGGAGGAAGCCCCGCCATTGAAACCAGGAACAGGGCCATCATGAAACTGAGAGCAGGATATTTGAACCCCAACCCTTTGTAATCGTCCAGGGTCTGGGCCTTTCCTTCCTGACCATCAAACAGATAGAGCACGCCAAAGGCCCCCATATTCATCAAAGTATATGCAAAGAGATAGAACAGCACACCCATGCGGCCTTCATCATTTGCTGCAAGGATTCCTAAAACCATGTACCCGGCATGGGCAATGGAGGAATAGGCCAGCATGCGCTTCACATTCTTTTGGGACACCGCAACCAGGTTACCCACAAACATGGTAATAAGGGCCAACCACCATAACAACGGTTTCCAATAGACTGCCAAGGCTGCAAGGTTGACTGTGGATTGAAACTCAGGTTGCCCGCTGTGCGCAAGAATCGGAGTAAAAGTAACACTTAAAAGCTTAATAAATATCCCAAAGGCACCTGCCTTCACCGCTGTAGCCATAAAACCGGTTATAATCGCAGGACTACCCTCATAGACATCCGGAGTCCACATATGGAAGGGTACAAGGGCCATTTTGAAGAACAGCCCTGACATCAGCATAGCCATGGCAACAAGCACCCCGGGGTTCTCAAGAAGAGGACCCGTGGACAGCACCTGAGCGATCTTTGTGATATTCACAGTGCCGGTCAAACCATACATCAGTCCAACCCCGAAAAGGAAGAACGCAGACCCAAAGCTCCCAAGAAGGAAATACTTAAGGGCCCCCTCCTGTGACCTCCTGTCATCCTTCAGAAATGCAGCCAGGACATATACAGACAGGGACATTACCTCAAGAGCAATAAACATCATGAGCAGATCAACCGACTGGACCATGGCTATGGTGCCATAAACCGCAAATAAAAGCAGTATGAAATATTCTGATCTAACCAGTTTATTGTTCCGCAAGTAGCCTATACTCATAAGGCTCGCGAATATACCTGCCATCAGGACTATGGCCGACACGAATATGGCAAATTTATCTGCAGAGAAGACATCCACCAGGACTATTTCATTGAGTGTCCACTCCGTGCCAATCATGTGCCACAAAGCGACCAAAAAGCTCAGAGCAGTGAGCCAACCCATTGTTGCTACGTGGTCAGGCTTTTTATCTGTTGAAAGCCAAAGATCAACAAAAATAAGCACCAGACCGGCAATAAGGAGGATTATCTGTCCACCCGCTACCTGCCATAGTTGACTCAGGCTAAAGGAAAATCCGAGATCGCTCATATTCATCACTCCTTAGCTGCACTCACAGATAAAGGCGTCTTGTCAACAGAGGCATGATGCTCCAAAACCGCACCCGGGGACTCAGGTTCAGCAGAGATCTTGACCTGACTGATAAAGTGGTCCACTGAGGTGTGCATCTTGCTCAGGAAGAAATTGGGATACAGGCCTATCCAGAACACCAGTGCAACCAGAGGTAGAAGATACGCCAATTCCCTGCGATTCAAGTCCTTAAGTTTTTCGTTCTTGGGGTTTGAGACCCTACCGTAAAAGACCCTCTGGAACATCCACAACATATAAATTGCCCCGAGGACCACACCGGTAGCTGCCAATACAGCATAAGCCTTATTCACCTCAAAGACCCCTAACAGGATAAGAAATTCACCAATAAACCCGTTAGTAGTAGGAAATCCTACACTCGACAGGGTTATAAGGAAAAAGATAGAGGCATAGATAGGCATCGGCCTGCAAATCCCTCCGTATTCCGCGATCATACGGGTGTGACGTCTTTCATAGACTACACCTACCAAAAGGAACAGGGCGCCGGTTGAAATGCCGTGGTTAATCATCTGGAGGATCGACCCCTCGACTCCATGACGGTTCAAAACAAAAAGCCCGATCATGCAGTAACCAAGGTGAGATACGGATGAATAAGCCACCAGTTTCTTGATATCCGGCTGAACCATGGCCACCATTGCCCCGTAAATAATGCCTATAATCGAAAGAACGATAATAAGCGGAGTAAAGAAGGCCGACCCATCAGGGAAAAGGGGCATTGCAAACCGGAAAAATCCATACGTTCCCATCTTCAGGAGAATACCTGCCAGAATCACTGACCCGGCAGTTGGTGCTTCAACGTGGGCATCCGGCAACCATGTATGGAATGGAAACATCGGGACCTTGATTGCAAATGCCAGGGCAAAGGCACCAAAGAATAGTATTTCATACATCCTTGCCAGATTGGTATTGTATAGAGAAAGCAGGTTGAAGGTCAGCTCACCGGTTTGCTGATTATGGAAGTAAACAAGGCCGATGATACACACCAGCATGAGGAAAGAACCGACTGCAGTAAACAGGAAAAATTTGATTGCAGCATAGATCCTTCGTTCTCCGCCCCACACACCTATGATTAGCCACATGGGAATGAGCATAATTTCCCAAAACACATAGAAAAGAAAGAGATCCAGAGATACAAATGTCCCTAGCATTGCTGTCTCAAGGACCAGCATCGCAATCTGGAACTCCTTAACCCTTTTTGTAATAGCCGTCCAAGTGGAGAGGATCGTAATCGGAGTAAGAAAGGTGGTCAAAAGTACAAGCCAGAATGCAAGACCATCCAAACCCATAAAATATGAAATACCATAGCTGGGAATCCATGTATATTTCTCTAGGAATTGGAACCCCACCACGTCCGGATCGAAATCAAAGTACAATCTCAGCGAAACGATAAACACCAATGTGGATATTACCATTGATACCCAGCGAATGGCATTCTTCCCCGATTCACTCCGCTGTGGGATAAAGAGAATAGCCAACACTCCCAACAGGGGTAAGAAGGTCACATAGGTTAATATGGGAGCATTCATAATCTACCCTTCGATCCTTTTGTTTTGTTGTACTCCATAACTTCTTTTTTCAGACTCTGTTTCATAAAATAAAATCCAGCCGTTTTTACACAACGAAAAACCAGAGCATTACAACAAGTCCAAGGACCATAAATGCCCCGTAGGTCTGCACATAACCATTATGGACCAGCCTTAACGCACCAGATCCCCTTTGTACCCACCACGCCTGTCCATTCGCTCCTATGTCGTCGATGATGAACGCATCCACGAACTTCCAGAAGAACATTGACAGATAATAAAACGGAAGGACAACCACGTAGTAGTATATTTCATCAACAAAGTATTTGTTATAGACAAGCTTGTGATATATGGAATAGGTCTCGGCAAGCTTTTTGGGAAGTACATCAGCACGACGTATATAGATATGATAAGCCAGGGAAATACCGGCAATGGCAACAGCCACCGAGCCAGCCATTAGGACCCACTCTACAACGGTGGAATGGTGTTGCACACCAGCGTAGGCAGCAATTATTTCATGTGAGTTAGCAAATACCGGCTCAAAGAAATTTTCCATAACATTGGGTACATGGCCAAAGAGGTTGCCTATTACATGCGGTATGCCTAACCAGCCCCCAAATACTGCGAGAAAAGCCAGGATCATCAGGGGACCTGTCATGCTTAATGGCGATTCGTGTAAGTGATGGGCCTGTTCTTCAGTACCTCGGAACTTACCATGGAAGGTCATAAAAATAAGCCTGAACATATAGAAGGCCGTTATGCCGGCTGCAAGAACGCCAATAAACCAGACTATCTTACCTACAACAGGATAATACGGGAACGTGAAGGCCTTCCACAGAATCTCGTCCTTACTGAAAAACCCTGCAAAAGGAGGAATCCCGGAAATCGCTATGGTTGCAAAAAGCATGGTGATATATGTGATGGGTATCTTCTTCCAAAGGCCGCCCATACTCCTCATATCCTGGTCCCCGCCCATGGCGTGAATTACAGAACCGGCGCAAAGGAACAAGCAGGCCTTGAAAAAGGCGTGGGTCATGAGATGAAATATCCCTGCCCCGTAGGCAGCCACACTCACACCTATGAACATATATCCAAGCTGACTTACAGTAGAGTATGCAAGCACCCTCTTGATATCATTCTGCAATATACCAATCGTTGCCGCTATAAAGGCAGTGGCTGCGGACATCAGTACCAAAACCAGCAACGCAGTAGGAGCAAGGGTGAAAAGAACATTGGTCCTTGCTACCATATAGACACCGGCCGTCACCATTGTGGCAGCATGGATGAGTGCCGAAACCGGAGTCGGGCCAGCCATGGCATCCGGGAGCCAGACAAACAAGGGGATCTGTGCTGATTTTCCGGTTGCTCCCAGGAAAAGCAAAAGGCATATGGCTATCATTACCGGTGAGTTCATGGCCAACATCCCATGCTCATACATGTGAGCCGCCTTTGGGAATATATCCAAATAAGACAAGGAACCAAAGGTAACGAACATCAGGAACATGCCAAGGAGAAAACCAAAGTCTCCAATCCGGTTCACAATAAAGGCCTTTTTACCCGCATCCGCATTCACGTTTTCTTTGTACCAGAAACCGATCAGCAGATAGGAAGCAAGGCCTACGCCTTCCCAGCCGACAAACATCACTACATAGTTGGAAGCCAACACCAGCGTTATCATGAAAAACACAAACATGTTGAGGTAGGCAAAAAACCGCCAGGCTGCCTCATCATGTGCCATGTAACCTGTGCTGTATATATGAATAACAAAACTCACGCCCGTAACCACCAGAATCATCACAGCGGAAAGCGGATCCATCATCAAGGCAACATCAATATTAAGATTGCCTACGGTTATCCAACTCCAGAGGACCTGCACGAGCAACCTGTCTTCAGCCGGACTGCATGCCAGTTGGTACACGGCCAGAATGGAAAATAGAAAAGCCAGGCCAATAGAGGAACAGCCAATGCAGAAAACACCGGATTTTCCGATCTTTTGCCCCAACAGGCCATTAATCAGAAATCCTATAAAAGGCAGTAGTGGTATGAGAAACAGATAACCTTCCATGAATAGCTCCCTACATAGACAGGGTGTTTATGCACCAAAAAACATAATTAGCCAAATACGTATTCTTTACCATTTCAAAACATTAAATTTGGTTATGTCCACTTCCCGAACATGTCGGAATAGGCCTATTAGTATTGCCAGCCCGACCGCAACCTCAGCCGCAGCCACTGCAAAAATAAAAAGGACCATAACCTGCCCTGCCATGTCGGCCATAAAATTGGAAAAGGCCACCAGCATCAAATTTACTGCATTGAGCATAAGTTCAATAGACATAAACAGGATCAAGGCATTTCTCCTTGTAAGAAAACCAATGGTCCCCAGGCCAAAGAGTATTGATGACAAAACTATATAGTGTGTGAGCGATGCCATTCAGCCCTCTCTTAAAGTTTCTTCTTGCATAGATAGATCCCGCCAATCAGTGCTACAAGCAGGAGTACGGATACGACTTCAAAATGAAGCAAAAAGTCCCTGAAAAATAAATCACCAAACATCGATGGATTTCCGAATCCTTCAGGAAGTGCCTTCATAGACACTATGTCAGACACGCCCTTTGTCCCGACTAATACAAGACCAATTAAACACATCCCAAGTAGGGCACCAGAGCCCCTGTATGAGACATTGGCCTGTATGGCCGCCAACCTTTCACCCGGTGCCATGAGAAGCATGATAACAAACACAACCAGGATCAGGATGGCCCCGGCATAAATAGCTACCTGGAAAATAGCGATCAAAGGGGCATGCAAATGGAGATACAGGCTGGCAAGAGAGATAAATACCGTAAGCAGTCCCATCGCACTGGGCAATGCGTCCTTTGCGGCTATGGTAAATAGCCCGGCCAGAACTGACATGCTGGCAAATACCCAGAAATATAGATCCATATCAATCACCCGATTCCTCTACATCTATACATACTTTCATCAACACCTGATTTATTCTTCCTTTTCAGCGACCTTTTTCTTGGCAACCGGCTTTTTCTTGGCTTTGCCTACGGCCGCAGCCTTGCCTTCTTTCGCCTCAGCACCCTCAGCCTTCTCCGGCTTAGGCGGCGCCGGAACAACAGGTACACGCTTTCTTGGCGGCCTGAGCTTGCCCTCTTCCTTGGCCCTACGATAATTTAAAAGCAATTTTCGTTTATCCAGAAGACACTCTTCTTTTGTATACCTGGCGAACTCGTATTCTTGTCCTAAAACAATGGCTTCCTTAGGACATACATCCTGGCAGAAACCGCAGAAAATACACCGCAGAAGATCTACTTCAAAGGCCGCAGGATATGTTTTTCCAGCGTACTTATCTTCCTCGCCTTCCTTTCGCTTGGCCTTCTTTATCGTAATACACTTTGCCGGGCAGATTTTTGCACACATCCCACACGCAATACACATCTCCCTGCCCTTATCGTCCTTCTGCAGCATATGTTCACCGCGAAAGATAGGAGATATTTCCCTGGTGCGATCCTCCGGGTACTGCCAACACGTTGGAATCGTATGGGGCCCCGGCCTCCAGCACGCCTTAAAATTGAACCAGAAGTGTCCCCATGTGAGCTTCATACCCTTCAGGATCTCCCACAGATAGATCCGTTCACTCAGGGTGTATTCCTTTTTGACAACCGGTTTGGCCATGATGTGCTCCGACTAGACCGTAAGCTGAATAAACAGCGCAGTAATAAAGATATTAAAAAGTGCAAGAGGAATCAGCCCTCTCCACCCAAGACCCATAACCTGATCATACCTGAACCGAGGCAAGGTCCACCTGACCCACACAAACATCCACAGGAAAAACGATACTTTTAAAAAGAATATACAGAAAGACACTATCCCCCATGATATGGGTCCGAGATATGCGCCTAAGTCAATATATGGCATATGCCAGGAGCCAAAATACAGGGCGACAATAATACCGGATATCGTTACCAGGTTTACATACTCCCCGAAGAGATAAAGCCCCAATCGCATTGAACCGTATTCTGTGTGATAACCCGAAACAATTTCGCTTTCCGCCTCAGGCAAGTCAAACGGCACACGATTGGCCTCTGCGTATGCAGCCACAATAAACAGGATAAATCCCAAAGGCTGCTTGAATATCCCCCAGTTGGGTAAAAATCCCAAAAAAGTACCCTGCTGGGCAAGAGAGATATCTCTCAAACTGAACGTGCCATACACGAACACAATACCCAATAAAGCCAGACCCAGTGGCACTTCATACGAAACCATCTGGGCAGTAGATCTCAGACCTCCCAGAATCGAATACTTGTTGTTGGAGCCCCAGCCGCCCAGTATTACCCCGTACACTCCCATGGATCCAATGGCTAATATGTAGAGAAACCCGACATTTACATCAGAGACCTGGAGTATTATCTCCTTGCCTCCAAGAATGATCTTGTCTCCAAAGGGCACGACTGCATAGGCTGAAAAGGCCGGAAGAGAAAAAAGCAAAGGACCCATGATATAAAGGAGTTTTTGAGCATTTGTAGGTATTATCTCCTCCTTGGTAAAGAGCTTGATTCCATCTGCCAAAGGCTGGAATAATCCAAAAGGACCTGCGCGGTTTGGACCAGGCCTGTCCTGTATCAAAGCTGCACCTCGCCTTTCCACCCAAGTCATGACCACGGCTATGAGCAAAACCCATACCCAGATGCCAACGACCTTAATAATTGCGATTAGCCAGTCATCCATGGGCATCAGCCTCCTTACCGATCCAACTCGCCGGCAATAACGTTAAGACTACTGAGACAGGCAACCAAGTCGGCTATCAGTTCCCCCTCGACCAACTCGGGAAAGGCCTGATAGATCATAAAGCACGGGGGCCTTATCCTTATTCTATAAGGCTTGGCGGAACCGTCGCTCTTTACAAAAAAGCCCAGCTCCCCGTTGGGAGACTCAAGAGCACTATATACTTCGCCTGCCGGGGGTTTTATGACCTTAGGCACCCTTGCCATCAGAGGGGCATCAGCCGGCATTTCCTTGTAAAGCTTGTATGCCTGGTCAATAATCTTGAGGGACTCCTCCATCTCGATCATGCGCACGATGTAACGATCAAATACATCTCCATTTTTCCCGACCGGCACTTCGAACTTGAATTTGTCATACATGCAATAGGGTTCATCTATTCTCAAGTCCCTCTTGACCCCGCATGCCCTCAGGCATGGACCTGTAAAACCCCAGTTCAGGGCGTCCTCTGCCGAAAAGGCACTGACGCCTATAGTACGGTCCATCCAGATACGGTTGTGAGTAAGGAGCTTTTCGGTTTCGTCATTGGCCTTTCGCACATTGGGCTTGAGCTCCTCCCACCTCTGCTCAAAATCGTCAGGCAGGTCGGCATCCACTCCGCCGATACGGCCAAAGGTGTTAGTCAGCCTTGCGCCGTTGAACCACTCGAATATTTCGTATATCTCTTCACGCTGTATGATAAGATAAAAGAATGGCGTAAAGGCCCCAAGGTCCACGCCAAGGATACCTATGCATACCTGGTGATCTGCGATTCTGGCAAGTTCCATCATGATGACCCGTATGAGCTGGGCCTTCTCGGGGACCTCAACACCCATCAACTTCTCCACGGCCATCTCATATGATACATTGTTGGGAATGGCGGAACAGTAATTGAGCCTGTCCGTAATAGGAATGAATTGATGGTATGTAAGACTCTCGCCCAGCTTCTCCACGCCCCGGTGAAGATATCCTATCTCAGGATCGACTTTTTTCAGGGATTCTCCGTCGGTCAGGGCGACCACCCGGAGAGTACCGTGCATGGCCGGATGAGAAGGGCCGATATTTACCGTTACGTAGTCACCTGTATCGTGACCGGTCTGAGGAGTGGGATTCTGATTCACCTTCATTTCTCCTAATCGTCGTATATCAGGTGACGTTCTTCCCCCTGCCCTTCCAAGGGGTAGTCCTTGCGAAGGGGATGTGCCGGAAAGTCGTCCCACATCAGGAGTCTCTTAAGATTGGGATGGCCCTTAAAACGTATACCAAACATGTCAAATACCTCACGTTCGGGCCAATTTGCGGCCTTCCACACAGGAGTCAGGGTGTCCACCTCCATATCACTCTCTTCCACACGTACCTTCACCTGCAGACGCTCATTTCGTTCAAGGCAAAGCAGCAGGTAAACTACTTCATAGCGGGGCGGAAACGGCCCTTTCTCTTCTGGTTCTTCTTCTGTCTCAGCACCTTCTTCTGTTTTTTTCGTGGGCTTTTTCTTGGGCTTATTCAGGTCGAGATTATCCACACCAAATAAGTCACTCAAAAAATTAAAACCGAGATCGGGCGTATCCCGCAAAAGGCGCATCACATCAACCACACTCCTCTTTGGAACTTCCACACTGAGATCGCCTTGACATTCAATCATGGACACGACCAAATTATCAGGCCCGAGACACTGTTCCACTCTCTTTTTGAGATCCATGGCTAGGTACCCACCAATAAGTCAGAGTGCTTCTTATGTGTGATAGGCTGACTCTTTTCAGTCTTTTCGATAAACATCAACAAGGCCTGCAAAAGGGCCTCAGGCCTTGGAGGACACCCTGGAATGTAAATATCCACAGGCACGAGCTTGTCAATACCCTGAAGCGTTGAATAGGTCCTGAAAACGCCTCCACTGCAAGCACAGGCACCCATGGAAATAACACATCTGGGTTCAGCCATCTGGTCATATATCCTTTTGAAAGCAGGGGCCATCTTCAAGGTTATAGTCCCTGCCTGTATCAGCACATCTGCCTGACGTGGAGAAAAGCTAGGTCGCTCCGCCCCGAATCTTGCCATATCGTAACCTGCGGCCAAAGCACACATCATCTCGATACCACAACAAGCAGTACCATAAGGGAGAGGCCACGGTGATCTTTTCCGTCCCCAGTTAATCAGCCATTCCAGCTTGGTAGCTATCCATCCGCCACCATTGTATGCATCAATTGCCATACGCCTTATCCCCCTAATCCCACTCTATAGCGCCTTTTTTAATGGCATAAATAAGACCGGCCAACAAGACCCCTACAAAGATGAATATCTCAAAAAAAGCGCCCCACCCAATTGCAGCCAATTCACGATATCTAACAGCCAAGGGATAGATCAACACCGTTTCCAAATCAAATACCAGAAAGAGTATTGCAACAAGGAAGTATTTAACATCATAACGGGTACGGCTGGGGTCCAGGAGTGGCACACCGCATTCATAAGTACTGTGTTTGGCGGCGTATGGACGAGAAGGCCCAAGGATGTAAGCTCCGCCAAGCATGAGGATCACCACTAGCAGCGACATGCCAAGATACATGACAATGGTCTCGAAACCGCTCATCATGTCAATAGCCCTCCTCTCGCAAGTAAATCCCAAAGCATTAATAATACAAAAAACGCTGAATCACATTTCAGTTTCAGCATTATTTTTTAAAAAAATTATTGTTTCAGTATTATTGGTGTCAGTGTATATGCCTTTTCACATTCAAAGTCAAGGTGCTGTTTTTCACCTCTGTCCATGTTTGACATCACTGACTTTGGTGGATTCAACTATCACAAGAGAACCCGGCTGTCAAGACAAAAAATGAATCCTCACTCAGTAAGCTTGAGCGACATTTGAATCCGTGAACGGTTACGAACATGGTTATTTGCTATGCCCTGATTGGGCAGATGCGACTGTCCGATATACAAGCTCAAAGACCTCTTCAAAGGAGGTAGGTGTGACCCTTCCCATTTCTATAAATTTTACTACTATCTCCTTTGTGACCTTAAGTATCAGCTCCCCTTCACGGAGCTTAAGCTCTCGGTCCGGGTCTCTATTCTTGTGTTTAGGGTCAGACATTTTCCCGCAGTTCCATGGCTATAAACAATAAGGCCCCTGCTTCAGAAGAAGGCCAATTTTTCATTAGCAGGGGCCCTTACTTATTAAGAAAAACCCGAAAAGGCCCTCCCTATAGTAATCTCCAGGCGCTCAAAGGTTCAGAGGTTAGCCGTTCAGGCTTATCTTTCTTAAAATTCAACCTCTATTCGGAATCTATAAATCAACGACTTAAGTTTTCCGTAAACCTTAAACCTTTGAACCTTTCAACCGTGAACGGTTATAGTAATCTTTCAAATTGGTGGAGCTGGGCGGGATCGAACCGCCGGCCTCTTGAATGCCATTCAAGCGCTCTCCCATCTGAGCTACAGCCCCACAGGCGCAAATTTATTAACATACTGGCTTGTTAGCGTCAAGACAGTTAGGGTAAAGATCAGCGGCAGAAAATGAAGTAACGACGAAGGTCGGATTTTCACAACATTAGATCTGAAGCGCTAAAATCCATGCAAAAGCTTAAGACACATAAGGCCTTTTCTGAATCTGTAAGATATATCCTTGGTGGAGCCAACTGAGCCCAGGCTGTGCTTCTGGCAACAGGAAGGCTTCTAGGTCTAGAAGACAGGCAAACATTAAAGGCGGCTACAGGCCTGGGTGGTGGTATTGGCCACGAGGGAGACACCTGTGGTGCCCTCACAGGAGGAATTTTATCTCTGGGACTATTTTACCGGGATGACGACTACCACAGGCTGTACCGTGATTGTGCTGAGTACTACCGGAGATTTAAAATGCGTTCCGGTAGCAGCAAATGCATGGATATAATCGGCGTAAAACTTAATCAAGGTTATGACATCAGGCGTTTTTTCCTTAAAGGAATCAGATGTCTCAAAGTGGTTTTTAACTCAATAGAATCTGTCTTTGATATAATTCAAAAGCCTGCTGGAGGTCTTCCTTCAGGAGACAGATATCAAATCAGGCCGCCTTTCGATACTGGGCGGTTTCATTGTGCAGGTGCCGTCCTGTCACGAATTGAGCCCCAAATCAACCTTAACCTGGCTTCCATTCTGAAAATTTCCAGGGGATTTTCAGGAGGCATAGCATTTCAGGGCGATATATGCGGCGCTCTAATGGGCGGGGTTCTGGCACTTGGCACAATTTACGGAACAGCGCTGCAAAACACAAAACCCATCAGGCTCCTCAAGGTCGGATTGGTTGCCATGCAACAGGGAAGCAGGGTTTTTCAAAATGAAGATCTTCACCCGTCCTTCAGGGCCAGCCTTCGTGTAAGCAGGCTATATAGGGAATTTGTATCTCGATTCGGGAGCGCGGATTGTACTAAAAT
>JAFDDO010000085.1 GCA_019310825.1 Deltaproteobacteria bacterium
AATATTCTGTCATACAATGATAAGTCTTGCCTTGTTAAATAATTGGCATTAATTTAGCAAAAATCCCAAAATCAACTTTACCCCAAAACTGATGCAGCAAATTACAAAGACAGAACGTATTATGCCCATCAGTTGAATATTTTTACCTCTAACCTAAATTAAGCGATTAGCCTTTAGCGGTTAGCTATTAGTTTAATGATTACAGGAGGTTTTGCTATTATAAACTTTCACCCATTGGGTATTATTTCTAATTAACGTAATACCTTGATTTTTCAAAGCTAAACGCTAATGGCTAACAGCTAATCGCTCAATTTAGGTCCCAACTATCTGTAGATAAAATGATAAAAGGTAGATAAAGTGTCACGTTTTCATCCAATTGCCTTAGTGACAGATCCAAGATATCTTGATCACGATACGGCAAATTCCCTTCATCCTGAGATTCCTGCTCGGCTGGAAGGCATACTTAAACGTCTTGAATCCAGTCCTTTGGCACCATATTTAAAAAAGATAACCCCAAGAAAAGCTGAAATGAATAATGTGCTGGCTGTCCATGACAAGGACTATCTCTCCAGCTTTGAAGGGACCTGTGTTTCCGGTCGCGAGTTCTTTGGACATCCGGATAACCGTCTCGGATATGATTCCTTTGAAATAGCACTTTTGGCTGCAGGAGGATGTCTGGACGGGATAGATATTATTGAAAATGGTGAGTCGGAGTTGGTGTTTTGTTGCATTCGACCTCCTGGACACCATGCAGAAAAGGCGCAAGCGCTCGGCTTTTGTTTTCTTAACAACATAGCTATTGCCGCCAGGTATTGGAAGAATTTCTACGGTAAAGAAAAAATCCTTATTATTGACTGGGATGCCCATCATGGAAACGGCATACAGGAAGTCTTCGAACATGATCCCGATGTATTTTACATCAGTATACACGAGCACCCTACATTTAGTTTCCCTGGGACTGGTTATTCAAACGAAACAGGAACCGGGGCGGGTCAGGGGGCAACCTTGAACATTCCTTTGCCTCCGGGCTCAGGAGATGAGGCAGTCCTTAATGCCTTGAAGGGGCTTGTAGGAGAAGCTGTCAAAGAGTTCCGGCCTGAAGCCATTATTGTGGCTGCCGGCTTTGATGCCCATGTAATGGACGACATGTCAGGCCTTGCTTATACGACTAAATTATATGGTTACCTTGGTACCTTCATGGCCTGCTGGGCAGAACGATATTGTAATGGAAAAGTTTTGTCTATTTTAGAAGGCGGTTATAATCTTGAGGCTTTGCCGGCTAGTGTGGAAGCCTATCTTGCCGGTCTTTCCGTTTGTATAGATTGAAAGGAGCTTAAAATGTACATATCACGTCATATGACTCCTGCCCCATTGACTGTGGAACCGGACATCCTGATTTCTGAGGCCCGTGAAATTTTGCGCTCTAACCATTTTCGTCACTTGCCGGTAATAGACAAAGACTGGCGTCTCGTTGGAGTGGTGACAGACCGGGATATCAGATCTGCTTACCCGTCATCCGTATTGTCCGGGGAAGATCGGAGACATGAGTTGGAAAAGGTGTCCAAGACCCCGGTCAGTGAAATCATGAGCACTGATCTGGTAAGCCTCCTTCCTCATTCGACCATAGATGATGCGCTCCTGCTCATGGAAAAGAAAAAGGTTGGGGCAATCCCTGTATTAGACGAAAAGGGTGTGATTTTGGGAATTTTCTCCATGCGGGACTTGATAAGGGCATACAAAAGAATATTCGGACTCGCTGAGAAGGGTAGCTCACTTGTTACCGTAAGAGACGACGGAAAGCCCAATGTCCTGGCAAGGGCAGTCAAACTCCTTGAGCAAAACGGAATTCCCTTTACAAGACTTAGCAGAAGCAAGTTGACCGAAGATGAAAAAAGCCCTGTAATAGTATATATCAGGGTTGAGACTTATAACATAAGTGCAGTCCATTCTATTCTTGTTAGTGCCGGATTTGAGCTTGTGGATCCCGAACCCTTGTTGCCTGAGAACAGACACTGAAATTCCTAGCTGCTTGCAAAACTCAAGACCCAATAAAGAAGTTTAGCCCATACCACATGCTTTTTTCTGTTATGTAGTATGCAGTTAGCCTTCTACAGAGGCTTAGCCATTCACTTTTATGCTTGATGATTTGAAATACATGCAGCAGGCTCTTGAGCAAGCCAGGGCGGCAGCCAGTCAGGGTGAGGTGCCTGTGGGCGCAGTGCTTGTGGATGAAACGGGCCAAATACTGGCCAAGGCCGGCAATATGCCCGTGAAACAATGCGATCCTACGGCGCATGCCGAAATTCTGGTCTTGAGACAAGGTGCCAAAAAAGTCGGCAGCTACAGGCTGACCGGCACCACTCTGTATGTTACAATAGAGCCGTGTTTCATGTGTGCCGGGGCCATGGTCCTTGCCCGGATAAAGCGGCTGGTTTACGGTGCCCAAGATCCCAAGACTGGTGCGTGCGGCACGCTTTATAATATTGTTCAAGACTCAAGATTGAACCACTATCTGGAGGTAAGCCAAGGCATACTCGCAGAGGAATGCCGATCGCTGATCCAGGCCTTTTTTCAGAAAAGGCGTAAGCAAATGTAAAATTATAGAGTTTGAAATTTGAAGTGAGCTAAGACGAATTCCTTAAATTTTGCTCACTTTAGGCATTTATTATGGAGAGGTACCGAAGTGGTCATAACGGGGGCGACTCGAAATCGTCTATACGCTCAAAAGGCGTAACGTGGGTTCGAATCCCACCCTCTCCGCCAAAAAATTTGGTGATTTGGTGATTTAGTGAGCAAAATCAATATTGATTACACTGCAAAAAGTCTGAGACATAATTCCGCTCAAAAAACCCGAGATGCAAGGCGCGAAATTTTCCAGGAATGAGAAGTACTTATCATACGTCGCAGTGACTGGGAAATTGAAGCAACGCCTCAGATTGAGTTTTTTTCAGCGGAATCAATATTGACTTGCAAAGACTCACAATATATAGGTATATCGGTTTCAGCTATGAGGAACTACAGCTGGGAATTGATGTGGAGATAAGCATTCATACTCCTTGGTAGTCGGCAGACAGGGAGTGAAAATTTCATTTGGAGAGGTGCCCGAGAGGCTGAAGGGGCTCGACTGGAAATCGTGTGTACGCCCAAAAGGTGTACCGTGGGTTCGAATCCCACCCTCTCCGCCAAATATTTTTTTAAGAATACAACAGGTTGATAGCCGGGTCCTGCGCAATGAAACCCTGCGAACCCCGCCAGGTCCGGAAGGAAGCAACGGCAGTAGGGCCCTTCGTGTGTCGCAGGGGTGCCTGGCTATCATTTTTTTTCAGAGAGCAACTTACCTTAATTCATGTCCTATTTAGTTCTTGCCAGAAAATGGCGCCCTCAGATATTTGAAGATGTAATTGGTCAGTTACACGTGACCAAGACCCTTCAAAATGCGCTAAGAAACGACTGTCTTGCCCATGCTCTGCTCTTGAGCGGGCCAAGAGGGATCGGCAAGACTTCTGTGGCCAGGATACTGGCAAAGGCCGTGAATTGTGAGTCCGGTCCGACCCCTAATCCATGTAATAAGTGTGGAGTGTGCAGGGAAATAACCGCCGGATCTTCTATTGACGTGCAGGAGATAGACGGGGCTTCTAATCGCGGTATTGATGAAATACGTCAACTGAGGGAAAACATACAGTTTCTTCCAACTCGCTGCAGACACAGGATCTATATCATCGACGAAGTACATATGCTGACCAAGGAAGCCTTTAATGCCCTATTAAAGACCCTGGAAGAGCCACCTTCCCATGTGTACTTCATATTTGCAACCACTGAACCAGAGAAGATCCCAGCCACCATACATTCAAGGTGCCAGCATTATGAATTCCGCAGGCTGGGTACTGCGAAATTGGCGGACCACCTGGGCAAGATAGTCCAGGCAGAGGGCATAGGCCTCCAGCAGGATGCGACGCTTTTGTTGGCAAGAGAGGCCGAGGGCAGCGTAAGGGACGGTCTGAGCCTTCTTGACCAGGTGGCTGCTTATGGTGCAACTTCATTAAAAGAGGTTTGTGAGGTTCTGGGTATTGTGGGTACCCAGGTGCTCAAGGAGCTTGCCGTTGCTATCCTTGAAAGTGATGTAGCCAAGGCCATCGGGCTTATTGACAATGTCTACAGCTTTGGGGGAAACATTCAAAAATTCACTACAGACCTGGTGTTTTTTTTCAGGAACCTTGTGGTGCTGAAAAACCTTGGTTTGGAGAAAGCAGTGACTTTGATGGACTTGAGCAAGGAAGATCTAGATGAGTTTTCTCCCATCATTTCAAAGTATCCTGCCCATAGCCTTTTCCAGGTGCTGGACGCCTTGATGAAGGGGCAGGAGGCAATATACAGAAGCACCACTCCCAAGCTCTCTCTTGAAATGCTGGTGATCCGGCTATGTAGTATGAAAGAGGTTGTGGGGATAGATGACCTCCTTGGAAAAGTAGATAAGCTTCTATCCTCAACACGAATCAGGGAGGAAAATTTTCCTGAAGAACCTCAGGATGAAAAAAGCGCAGCCCCTGAAAGCAATCCTGTTACCCAAACGGCCAAAGAATGCAGTCCGGAGATATGGACTGATTTTATAGATTTTGTTAAAGAACATCACCCCGTTCTTGGGTCACTACTGACCTGTTGCGAGTGGATAGAGACAGAAAGCAACGGGGATCATGTCCGACTCAATTGCCGGTCAGGTATGCAGTATGACATGCTCTGCGAAGTGGACCATCAGCAACGGCTTAGAGAGCTGACAAAAAAGTTTTTCAGCCGCGCAATCGATGTCGTAATAGAAGAAATCTGTGTTACAAACAATGGTAACGCCGGAGGGTCTGGGAAAACTTTTAGTTTACGGAATGAACTGATTCAATCCTCCCTGGTCCAGGAGGCCGTCAAAGTCTTCCATGCGCGGATTTCCGACGTGAGAGTCTTTTCCAATAGAGGACAGAAGTGATCTGAAAGGAGTTATATAATGCAGCCAAACATGAAGGAAATGATGAGGCAGGCTCAACGCCTCCAGACCAAGATGGGACAACTCCAGAGTGAGCTGGCCACAAAGGAGATAGAGGCCTCTGTAGGAGGCGGGATGGTTAAGGCCGTTGCTAACGGAAAGCCGGAAATAGTATCAATAACCATTGAAAAAGAAGTTGTGGATCCTGAAGATGTAGAAATGTTGCAGGATCTTGTAGTGGCAGCGGTAAATGAGGCACTGGGCCGGTCCAAAGAGATGGTAGAAGGAGAAATGGCAAAGCTGACAGGCGGCCTCAAGTTGCCGGGGATGTAAATGCCATCTGCTTTTCCACCCGCCCTTAGCAGGCTTATTAAGAACCTGGAAAGGCTTCCAGGAGTCGGTGAAAAGACTGCCACACGTTTTGCCCTTCAGATACTGAAGTGGCCAAAGGCCCAAGCCCAGGAACTGGCCAATTCTATCGCAGAACTTCACGACAAGATAGGATTATGCTCCATTTGTTTTACTTTTTCTGAGCAGGACCCATGCCCTGTTTGTGCTGACCCCAAAAGGGATACCTCTGTGATCTGTGTAGTGGAAGATCCCGGAGACTTGCTGGCCCTGGAAAAGGCAGGGGCCTTCAGGGGGCGCTACCATGTGCTGCACGGGGTCCTCGCACCCATGGAAGGGATAGGACCAAATCAGCTTAAAATAGAAGAACTCCTCGAACGCATACAAAAAGAAGATATAAAAGAGGTGATACTTGCAACAAGCAGCACTGTTGCTGGAGATGCCACTTCAGCATTTCTGGCTGAAAGCCTGAAAAAATGCGGCGTACAAGTTGCGCGGATTGCCTGCGGCATACCTATGGGTATGGATCTAAAGTACGCAGATCAAATGACATTGCAAAAAGCCCTGGAAGCCCGAACCAGTTTTTGAGTGGTAACTATATTAGGTAGAAGGTTGAAGGCTGAAGGCTGAAGGCTAAGATGTCATAATCCAAGCCAATGTTAGGAAAGTAAAGGCCAAATTGTCCTCTTAAATTTCGCGGCTCGAATAAGAAGAAGAACCAATTTTTTTACATGGGAAGACCGTATCTCTTCAGGCGGAGCATTGTTGCAGAATTCAATAAACCGTTTGATCCAAGATCTGTAAGTTTTTTCCGTACTATATGCAAGGTGTTGAAATCGGATTTCATTGATAAATTTTGAAGACGCATCCTTCCATGTTTTAGGTATTTTTAATGGTTTACATGTGGATCCATTTTCAGAATTTTCAGAAAAATCAATTAATAGGCCACATAAAGTCTTCCAGAAATACCTTAATAACTTTATACGCCTGCCTGATATGCCAGTCTTCCCTACCTCCTGATTCCAATTTATCCAGAAATTTTTTAATATTATGTAACTATTCAGGTGAATAGACTGAAGGTAGAAGGCTAATAGGGATAAATCATGCGTAATCATACAAAACTGCGGGCATTTGAGTTGGCTGACGAAATTGCAGTATTAGTTTAGAGGATTCATCTCTGTTCGATCATTGCGAAATGCTTAAAATCCTTCAGCCTTCAACCTTCAACCTGAATAGTTACAATATTATTATACTTAACAGTTTTGAGATTTTTTTGATAATATGATAAAAATTTATCTACCCATACTTGATAAAATCTGACATTTTTAAAGGGAACAGATTTTTCATTAATTAAAAATTCTCGAAAATTGTTTGAATTGTATTCTCCCATAAAATTGTTCCATCAAATATGTTATTATGCGAATCTGCAATTATGATTTTTTTATATTAACTCACTGATTAAATGGCAAATATTTATTATATGAAATTTAAAAAATCGTTATTTTTATAAAATGCGAACAATCGTAGAATAATTGTTGGGCTCAAAAAAACATTGACAGTTGTGCAACTATATATTAGTTGCAAAGTTTGCTTTCATCATGGTAAGATTTAATGTCTAAAAAAGAAAAACTCTTGGCAAAACTCTATGCCAGCCCGTCACCCAAAGACTTTCCCTGGCACGATTTCATCACGCTAATGGGTTACTTTGGATTTAAAGGCACATGCGGTGGTGGGTCGCACTATATGTTTGAATATTCGAGCGGTTTTCGTTTCAGAATGTCAAAAACTCACCCGTCAGGAATATTAAAACCTTATCAGATTCGAGACCCTAAAAATGCACTCAGGCATATAGGGGTTATTCCATGAACAATCTTTCCTACAAAGGTTATACCGGCACAATTGAAGCCAGCATCGAAGATGGTTGTTTACATGGCCAAATTCTTTTTATTACCGACATTATTACCTATGAAGGGAACACCGTCGATGAAATTAAAACCTCTTTCGAGGAGGCCGTTGACCATTATCTTACATATTGCGAGGAAACAGGAAAACCTGCCAACAAACCTTATAGTGGAACTTTCAACGTAAGAGTTGGGCAAGATCTTCATAGAAAAGCGGTAGAGGTTGCTTTTCATCTAGGTATTACTCTGAATGAATTCGTTGCTCAATCTATCAAAAACGCAATAGAGCAAAATGGGGTTATAAGATTAGAACATACTCATCATCACAATATTACTATAACTGATAACCAAACATCGACAACCGCCGTTGCTACCACGGACAAACCGCTTGCGTGGGAGAAATTCAATGCCATCCAATGAACTTAATCCAAACAGGATAGCCGACTTTACGCTTGTCGAACTAACCGAAATACTTGTAAAACATCAAGAACTTCACGAGGGGCTTTATAACTTATCTTTAGAGTTTCAGTTAGCTGTTGGGGCTGTAGGTCCGACTCCAGAATTAATATGCCCTGGTGCAATGATAGGCGTTTCTCGTATCGGATTATCAAAAACAGAAAAAGAAAAAGCTAATATCCACACAGTTGATGCTGCCAAAGTTAATCCAGCACCTAAAAAGAGGGCAAGAAAAAGTAAAACATGAACATGCAAACTGGCCCAACAAGGCGCTGCACATTGACCGCAAGGGGCGCGGGCTTATTGCCTGTTGCCCCTTTTGTGTTTTCCGATGGTTGTTGCAACCAATGAGTCTCCCTGCGGCAAGCGAGCTTGATCGTTCGGCAAATAAGAAACTAAAAATGGCATATATGTCAATCAAAGAAGGGATCCAGGCTTACCATAGTAGTATCCTAGGGGAGCATCACCGGTACCGTTCCTGGGAGCATTGCTACTCATACTTTCAGGCAGCCTCGATTTCGGAAAATGCTAATCATGATTATGCTGCGCTTCAATTGGGTTTCTATCTCGCCAGTTGGGGAATGTACCGTGGATCTAGTTTTCTGCTTCAACATTCCTACACGGTCCACCTCGGAGTAATTGACCTGCTTTTTGAATCTCGGTTCTCACAACTGTGGAAGAGGGAGTTTGGCGCCAACGATGATAGCGATCTTATATCAGTTATACTGGATGCCGTTGAAGCCATAAAAAAAGCTTATCGGGATTCCGCTTCGCTCAATAATTCCGGCCAGCCCACAGACACACTCATTACCAAGGTTCTTCTAGGTACATTTGGCTGTCTTCCGGCTTGTGACCGATATTTCATTGATGGCTTCAAAAGTACTGGATTCAGCTACTCCTATCTTAATCGCAAATTTATTGAGCGCATTCTGACCTTTTCTCAAGACAATTTACGCGAGCTTCGAGAGCAGCAA
>JAFDDO010000232.1 GCA_019310825.1 Deltaproteobacteria bacterium
CAATTCAAGTATACTAAATTGGAGCTGCTTTTTCAATTATTTTTGCTATTTTTTCAGTATGTTGAATGTTTTCTCGATTGTTTTTTTAACTGCGAAACTTCAGTGACTTATATAAAAGGTAAGAATGTGTCAAATATAATTTCTTACTTAGTTAAATGCTCAAATGGTGGTTTTGTCCAAACTAGGTCGGAAATGTTTATCGTGTTCATTTCGGCATCAGGTTAAAAAGGCACTTCGGTATCAAGCATATCTTCAGCGCCAATCTGTAAAGACTCGATAGGCTCAAGTCCCCCTTCAGATTCCTGATATACAGCACTGCATACCGGGCAAACAAGATCATCACCAAGACGTTCACCGCACTTACACATCCAACCGATTTGACGAGCAGGATTCCCTACCACCAGGGCATGGTCCGGAACGTCTCTTGTAACTGTTGCTCCGGCCCCTAAAAAGGCATAGCGGCCAATAGTGATACCGCAAACAATTGTACAGTTTGCACCCAAAGTGGCCCCACGGCGCACAAGCGTGGGCCGCAATTCCTTCATGCGGGGGATTTCCGCCCTGGGGTTGAACACATTTGTAAACACAACTGATGGCCCGCAAAACACATAGTCTTCAAGGGTCACCCCTTCATAAATCGAAATGTTGTTCTGAATTTTGCATCCTTTGCCGATATGCGCACGAGGGCCGATGACCACATTCTGACCAATGTTGCAACTCCCCCCTATTACAGATCCGCTTAAGATGTGGCTGAAGTGCCAGATATGGGTTTTGGGACTGATCGTAACGTTGTTGTCTACCAAGGCTGTGGGATGAACAAAGACCTGGTCAACAGGGACCTCTTTGTCCAGGAGTGGCACTGCCTCATTCTCCTTAAGGGCTCTCTGGCAGGCATTAAGGACCCGAAGGACCTGCAAACCTTCTTTCCCGTCGGTGCGGGGCCGCTCTCTGGTAGACATGCAGTGGATAAAGTGGGCGCATTCAGCCCGAAGGGGCTCTTCCTGTTCTACAACAACAGGTTCGGCTTCTGCCTTCACTGCCAATGGAACATTGCCATGCCAGGCTACATGATGTGGATAGAGAGTGAGTTTTTCACCCCACGGAGCAGTGTCGTCAAAGACCGCCATTTTTTCATTGCCCACTACAACCAGCTTTTGTTCCTTGAAGGGATGAAGCCAGGAAACAAAAATATGGGCCTTTATCCCACTGTCAAAGGACAAAAGAGAGACAGTGACATCAGCGATTCTCTGATGGAGGTAGTTGCCGCCCTGGGCCTGAACTGATTCGGGCATCTCTTCCACAAGGCCCAGGATTACCGAAACATCGTGTGGGGCAAAGGACCAGAGGACGTTTTCTTCACGTCGAAGCTTTCCCATATTAAGACGATTGGAATAGATATAACGGATGCGGCCAAGATCGCCATTGTTCACCAGGGCCTTTAGCCTTAGAAGGGCCGGATGGTACCAGAGCAGGTGCCCTACCATGAGGATCATGTTGCGCTCCTCTGCCAATTGAATAAGCTCCCGTCCTTCATCTTCGGAAAGGCAAAGGGGTTTTTCGACAAATACGTCCTTGCCGGCAAGCAGCGCCTCTCGAATTAAAGCACCATGGGTCTCGGCAGGCGTAGCAATAGCTAAGCCCTTAATGGCCGGATCGTTGAGGACCTCGGAGTAGGATGCGGTTATCTTGGCGTCGGGATAATCCCGGGCCATTCGGTCAAGGATTTCGGAATTTGTGTCAACTATTACCCGAAGGGTACCCAGTGCACTGAAATTCCGGACAAGGTTTTTTCCCCAATAACCAGTCCCTATGACAGCAATGGAGGGATCCGTTGATTTGTATTCCACAGTTGTCTTTTCCTTTTTTCTATCCACCTATTTAGGTCGTTAGGTTGAAGGTTGAAGGCTGAAGGCTGAAGACTGAAGTATATCAATCATCTCGTAACGCTCGAATGCCCTAAGTTTCGTTCCTAAAAACCTTCCACCTTACTCAGGTCGTTAGGTTGAAGGCTGAAGGCTGAAGGTTGAAGGCTGAAGTGATCTAACAGTCTTCAGTCTATACACCTAAATAGTTACCCAGTATTATCCCCAAAGCCTGAGATGTGGCCGCTTGAGCATCTCCGGCCCCAATCGTTCAAACTCTTCCTGAGAAAATACCAACGTGCGTATCTTCCTCTCAATATATCGTTCGGTTTTTCTTGTTAAATCCGTTAGGTGATATGGATCAATTCCGCCCACCAACAGGATATCAATAATACCTGTATCCCGTCCCAATGCATAATCGTTAATAAGGTAAGCTGCCTCCAGATGGCCCAGGCGATTAAGGATGCTTTCCAAAATTTGATTAATTCCTAGGGCCTTATGGACCATAGTTTTAAGATCAGAGAACAGGGGATGAGACTGATTGGCCCGGAAATGGACTTGCCTGCCTTTTTTTTCGCTGAGCAGTAAGTGTGCCTGTTCCAAATGTCTCAATTCCTCCCGGATACCATTGGACGACACACCGAACTCTGTAGATAATTTCCGCAGATAAGCAGTGCTCTCCGGATTAAGAAAGAAACGCATGAGGAGCTTTATGCGCGTCTTGGATGTGATAAGGCCTTCTAACATAAGAAAATAAAACTATCCTGAGCCACTCCTGTAATCACATCATCCCTTTAGTCAATTTCCTCTCATTATTAATAAAGAATGTCTTGACTTCATCCCAGGTTGTGCCGTTCAGAGATATAGGATCAGGAGAATCTTCCGCATCTTGAAAATAGAAAAAGGACTTGAGTATATGATAGCAATTGATTCGTTGCCTTCCGTATTTTTTCAAAAACATGTCTTTTAGCTCTAATGGCCGGGAATGCTTCAGAATTTCATATAAATCATAGAAGTCTTTCTTGTCGGCCCGCTGAGAAATGGCAACAACTTTCATGGAGGCAATGTCTTCGATGCCGGCTATTTTTATGCCGTCAAACTTCTGTAATGGCTTGATGAGCTTATATGGGTAGAGTAACAGTGACAATTTCACGCCTTCGACATTGGCGTGTATCGTTTCTTGTTCAGCAATTAGTATTTGCCCGCTTAGGTTTTCAATTGTTTTACACAGCTTTTCAACTGAGAAATCTTTCTCCGAGAAAAGATCCAGGTCATCACTCTTTCTGTGACCAAAATGCAGAGCCAAAGCAGTGCCGCCGGCCAGGTAAAATCTCTCCGCAATATCGGCTATGGCGAAAAGTTTCCCGGCTAATAAAAGCAGTCTTGAATCAACGGCCTGTTCAAACACAATATTTCCTTTTCGGGGATATGGTAATGGATTGACCAGTAACTGGCTGTTTTCCGATCTATTATTTTAGACCTTTTGACAACATCAACGATATCATCTTTTGAATAATGATCGAGAAGCCAATGGATATCTTCCGGCCTTCCGTATTGGAGCATTCTCTCAATAATAAATCGTTTATATCTATGTAAATCCAAGGTGTCTTGGTCAATATCCCAAAACAAGTAGGTTGATAGCGCGTTTTGCATAATACCCTAAACCATTTTTGATAAAGAGAAGTAAGAAAAAATATTTTGATCAATTTTCTTGCTCAAAATACATCCTTGCGAGACGATAGTCAAGCCGCAGTTTTTGCTATGCCTTGTAAAAGACTAACGTGCTTTGAACCTATCTGTTCAAGGTCAAATTCCAGCGCCCTTTTTTTGGGCCTGTTCCTGAAATTATGCCCTGCTGGATTCATCAGTCAGTAGATCTTCCACGCATTTCTTT
>JAFDDO010000086.1 GCA_019310825.1 Deltaproteobacteria bacterium
ATAGCCCCTTCTTTGAATCACCGTACGCTTGCAACCAGGACAAACAGTCTTATCACATCCACCAGGCACATTACCAATGTAAACGTAATGTAGCCCCTGCTTCAAGGCCACATCTTTGGCCTGTTCCAAGACCTCTACAGGTGTAGGTGGCAAATGGACAAGCTTATACTGGGGGAAAAACCGTGAAAAATGAAGGGGATATTCAGGTCCGAGGTTATCCGCAATCCACCCACACATCTTTTTTATCATTTCCATGTCGTCTGTATAAGTCGGAATGACCAGGTTAATTTTCTCCATCCATATGCCTCGCCGGTGTAATGTCTTGAAGGTCTCAAGGACCGGCTCAAGATGCCCACCGTTCAGATCCTGATAGATCTTGTCTGAGAAACTCTTCAGATTGACACTGGCTGCATCGATCACATCACACAGCCTGCTCAGGGCGGGCTGGTTAATATATGCAGCGCTCACCCAGATATTCTTTATTCTGGCTTCTTTTGCCTTTGCCGAAATATCGACCATATATTCATAAAAAGTTGTGGCCTCGGAATATGTATAGGCAATGCTCTTGCATTTGTATTGCGAGGCCCCCAGGACGACTTCCTCAGGGGGCAGGTTGTAATTGCGGGTCTTGTCCGGGCTGGTTTGAGATATCTCCCAGTTCTGGCAGTTCAGACAGCGAAAATTGCATCCAGCCACTGCGAGAGAAAATGCCTTGCTTCCCGGATAAAAATGCAAAAGCGGCTTTTTCTCAACTGGATCAACATGTACTACGCAAGGGTTACTATAAGAGATGGAAAAGAGTTTTCCCTCGATGTTGACTTTTGTGCGACACCTTCCGCGGTTGCCGGGCAAAATAACACATTCATGGGGGCATGTGCTGCACTGGACTGTGTCATTGACAAGCTGTTTATAGAAATATGCTTCTTTTACATGGGGATCTGTTGGAGAAAAATGCTCTTTAGCCCATGCACACTCCCAAGGAAACAGCAAAGTACCACAGGTTGCACAACAGGCTGTTTTTATGAAATATCTACGGGTTGTTTTCATTTCCTCTGCCATACATTTAACACAAGACTAAGACCTTTGATCATCAACACTGAGGCCATAACGCCTATAATTCCTATTTTGGGGAGAAATAGCAGTCCTGTCAATATTGTACCGCAGGCTGCACCCGCAAGGTCTGCCATATAAAGGCGTCCTGTAATCTCCGCCCCGGTGCCCCGGGCCATGCGAGAGACAGCGGAAAATTGACATCCGGCTGCAGAGGCTACAAGAAAGATCAAAGATGGAATAACGATATACTGCATGGCAAATAAAGAAATCTGGCTTTTTGCGCCGACCCCGGCAAGGGTCGCCACACAGACCAGTGCAGCCAGTGCAATAAGGGCCGATTCAGTAGCAAGTACTTGCCAAAAAGTGTCCTTTTTTAATTTTCCAGATGTAAAGGCACCTAGAGCGGATCCTATCATAAAAAGGGTTATAAAGATACAGATTCGCAGGTATACATAGCCGTATATGACCTGAAACAGGAGGAAAAGGGACAACTCAAAGGCCATTCCTGCATATCCGGAGGTCATAATCGTAAAACGTAGCAGGTCCTTGCGGCATACAAGGACAGCAAATGCCAGGATCGACACAAACATGACGTATTGAAGCGTCTTTGGGCTCTCTGATTTCTTCAGCCACATTTCCAGAAGGTGCCCGAAGGCAGAGGGAGAGAGGTCTCTGTTTGGCGGGACGTTCTTCTCAGTTAGAAGACGCTTGAGAATGTCCAAACGGAATGGGTCTGTCATGCTGGGCAGTTCATAATCTATGAGGCGTTTTGTCACGATCTTGCGCCTGGCCAACACCCCTGCAATGCCGGTCGTTAAAGATGCATCGGAAGCCAGATAATAATGGGTGATTCCAGGAAAGACCAAAACATTCTTGAAGATACTTTTCAGGGCAGCATAAACTGAACGATTCACAGCCAAGCCCTTTTCTTCAAGATAATTTTCAGCACCCACTAGGGTAAACGTAAGTATCCCGTGATCTGTGAGAATCGATTTTGCCTCATGAAAAAATTCCTGGGTGTAAAAACGGTTGAGCTGCGCGTTTTCAGGGTCTGGTAGGTCTACAATAATGGCATCGTATTTTATTTCTGCCTGCTTTACAAAGAGACGTCCATCACCAACATATACTTGGACAAAAGGATAGGAAAGGCCGTTGTCAATCAGCTTATCCAGTTTGAGAATAGCAGGATCGAGCTCGACATAATCAACCCGCCTTGGTTTGTGTTTGGCAATCTCCTTAATGCTCCCAAAGACCCCTCCTGAGATCAAAAGGACATTGGCCCCTTGTTCAAGCTGACAGAGCGGAAGATGGACCACAGACTCCATATCAAGGTCGCCGGTTGAATACAAAGGGATTGCGTCCTGCAGGACGTTCAACTGCTCGCCGGTCTTAGAGATCGTAAGTTGTGCAAAGGGTGTGTTCTTATGTACGATCAGTTCTTGCCCGGGGAAGCGCAACGAAAGCGTGGACAGATCAAGAGGCCTGGCTGCCAGTATGCCGAGCCCCAGCAGAGCCAGTACCGGAAGGCCTGCATACGAGGTCATCATGGCACCGGCAAGCAGGTTCAGTATCCCAAGGACCGCCAGGCTATCCCAGTGAGAGAGGGTGTAAACAAGGACGAGGCTGAACAGGAGCCCGCCGGCAATATCTCCCAGTGTATCAGCAATATACACCCTGCTTGTAGTATCCTTACCCTTGAGCAGTGCCCCTGCTATGGGTAACATCCCGCCTGCGACGAGACAGTAAGGGATAAGGATCAAGGTGCTTGAGAAAATGGCCGAAGTAAGGCCCAGCATTTCGCCCCGCACCCAGAGGAGCGGGAGGGCTCGTACAGCCGCAATCTGGATAAAAGGTAAGACTCCAACCAGGATATGGCCTGCAAAAAGCGCCCTTTCCGGCCTTGCCCTTTTGGCTAAAGGCACGCCAAGGGCACTGCCAAGACCTGTAAACAGGAGCCATACCCCAAGCACGAGGCCTATAACCAGCTCATTGCCACCAAAGGTGGACATGACCTCCCGAATCATTATAAGCTGAACTGATACGGAAGAAGTCCCCAGGGCGAGGAGGCAGACCCAGAATTTCTTCTTGCGCGCAGAGCCTTTGTATCCTGTAATCATTTAACTAAAAGTCTGAAACATGATTTTGCTCAAAAAGCCCGAGATGCAAGGCGCGAAATTTTACAGGAACAAAAAGTACTTATCGTACGTCGCAGTGACTGGAAAATTGAAGCAACGCCGCAGATTGGGTTTTTTGAGCAGAATCAGTTATAGCTTTTTTGCCTCGGACCAGGCCTCGTCCATTTCTTCAATAGAGCACTTGGCGAGTTCATTTCCTCGTGACCTGATGATGTCCTCCATGACATGAAAACGTGTTACAAATCTGCTGTTGGCTTTTTGAAGAGCATCTTCAGGATTGATTTCCAGCAACCGGGCCATGTTGGCCACAGTTAACAGGAGATCTCCTATTTCATGCTCAATATTTTCTTTGGATTCGGTCTTAATGGCCTCTCTGAGTTCCTGTTCTTCTTCTGCCATTTTTGCCCAGACATCCTCTGCCTTGATCCAGTCAAAGCTCACCCTGGAGCCCCTTTCTCCGACTCTAAAGGCCCTTTGAAGCGCGGGCAATGATTTGGGCAGATGTCCCAGGACACTGTGTTTTTCTCCCTTTTCTTCGGCCTCTCTGGCCTTTATTGCCCGCCAGTTGGCGGCGACTTCTTTTATGCTATTAACCTTTACATCCGCGAATATGTGGGGATGACGTCTGATCATCTTCTGGCCTATGCTTGCAAAGGCATGATCGAGAAAAGACATATCAGCCTCTTCGTAGATATTCACAAGCAAAAGCATCATGAAAAAGAGGTCGCCCAATTCCTCTGCTACGGCCTTCGGGTCTTTATTGTCAATAGCCTCTAACAGCTCATATGTCTCCTCCAGGATATATTTTTTTACAGAAGAAGGGGTTTGTTCTCTGTCCCAGGGACATCCATCAGGTGCCCTGAGGCGAACCACAATCGACCTAAGTTCTGAAAACGCCTTTTCTGTGTTTGAAGGTTCAGGATTCATCGTTCAGGGTTACCTTTCTTTCGTTGAACTTGCGAGTTAACACTTGGGCCAACTGCCTTACCTCAATATCCTCAATATCCCTAAGGACAGGGGCTTTGCTGTTCGCTCCAATTGAGCATTTTTACATCTTCTACCTGAACCTTTCAACCCTGAACGAACCCCTGAACCCATGAACGGTTACGACTCAGGTGCCAAGCAAGGCCATCAGTTCTGCAGGATCAAGTCTTTTGCCCAAGAGGCTCACTCCCCAGTGGAGATGAGGTCCCGTGGCCCGTCCGGTGGACCCGGCAAGACCAACAACCTGGCTTCGTTCTACTTCTTGTCCTTTTTTGACTTTATATTTGACAAGGTGCGCATACAGGGTGTAAAGGCCTTTGCCATGATCAAGGATGACTGTCTTTCCGCTTAGATAACAGTCTCTGGTCATGGCTACCTTTCCATAATTGGAGGCGAGGACAGGAGTATCTTCAGGTGCCCTTAAGTCCACACCTGAGTGAGGGCTTCTGGGCTTATTGTTGAATATCCGCCTGAATCCAAATTGACTAAGAATTTTAGAATTAACAGGCCAAATAAAAGGCCTTTGCCAGTAAAGCTTATTCGAAATCTTGTTACATGTTTTTTTTACGGCCTTTTGATCGTTTAGCACCCGCTCTAGGACTTTCGGTGGAAATTCCACCATACGTTCAGGTACGGAAAGACGTTCTTCAGGGAAGGTCCTTGCCATTATTCGGACTCTGCGAGAGTAAAGGCCAGAGCCATCAGCACCTTGCCATTTGATGGTCAGGATGTGGGTTCCAGGCTTACAATCAAGACCTGCTCCAAGGAGTGCAAAGTAATCCTGGCTGGATGGGTCAAGGTGGTATGGGATTTTTTCCCCAAGAAACTTGACATCAAGGAGGTCTATTTTGTTATTTATTTTTATGGTAGCTAGTGCTATGCCTCCCAAAGGGATCTTATCTGGTTTTATACTGACTGAAACAGGATACGATCCAGCCTCTACTACCAGGTTGCAGATCCAGATTGAAAAAAAACACGTCATAAAAAAAATAAGCAGACATAAGAAAAATCTTTGTTTTATTAATATCATAGTGAAAGATCAGTCGGTTTCAGATAGTACTTTGTCCTGGTTTTCCCCAGTGGACAACACCTTGCATAGTATGGCGCCCTTTTCAGGTCTTATCAGGAGACGTTCACCTTCTGCCAGCTGATCAGCTCGCTTCACAAGTTCCCCTCCGGATATCCGATAAACCAGGCTATAGCCCCTGGCAAGGATTGCAAGCGGGCTAACCGCGTTTAGCTTTCCGGATAATGTGCCAAGGGTTTGGCGTTTTCTCTCAATAGAGACCGATCCGGCCCGGACTAAACGCCTTGACAGAGAGCAGGATTCGGCTTTGGCCATGGCAAGCTGTCTTCCCGGTTCGTGGCACACGAACCTTTCGCGCAGGTTAAGGTATTCATGCGTCCAGAGACCAATTTTTTCTCGCATGACTCCTAGCAGTCTGGCATTAAGGTCGTCCTGACGAAATCTCTGCTCCACAAGTTTTCTTCTAGGATCCTTGAGTTGATAACGGAGTAATTGAACCGCCTGTTGATTGATTTTTAACCTGTTGTAAATTGAAAAGACAATTCTCCTGGTGAGGATTGTGACCTTGTCTATCAACTCTTCTCTGTGGGGAAAAAGGAGCTGTGCCGCTGCAGTGGGAGTGGCGGCCCTGTGATCTGCCACAAAATCTGAAATCGTGAAATCGACCTCATGGCCTACTGCCGATACAACAGGTATTGAACAATTAAAAATTCCCCAGGCAAGGGTCTCATCGTTGAAGGCCCAGAGATCCTCCAGCGAACC
This sequence comes from Deltaproteobacteria bacterium, assembly GCA_019310825.1. Taxonomy (GTDB): domain Bacteria; phylum Desulfobacterota; class Dissulfuribacteria; order Dissulfuribacterales; family UBA3076; genus UBA3076. The sequence continues at coordinate 5,962 of JAFDDO010000086.1, forward strand.
ACCTCCTCGAGTGAGCAGTATAACATCGCCTTTTTCAGCAACATGCTGGGCAATTCTCAGGGAATCCACTATTTCTCCGGAAGCCCATTCTCCCTGAACACTTGCCGGGCAAAGTACGATGCTTGCCCCTGGATAGCGTTTTTTTGCATTCCGGATAAAGTCATGGATTGCTGCACCGGTGGGGGATGTGATAACAAAGACCCTTTGTGGAAGCAGTGGAAGCGGCAGCTTATGCTCAGAAGAAAAAAGCCCCTCTTTTTCCAGGCGTGCCATTAGCTGTTCAAAGGCCAGCTGAAGGGCCCCCTCTCCCTTTGGCTCAACGGTTTCCACCACCAACTGAAGATCGCCCCGGCCGGTATAGATATTGAGCCTTCCGAAGCAAATTACGTAGTGACCATCCTTTAGATCAAAAGGGAGGCGGGCTGCCTGGGACTTGAACAGCACTGCCTTGATCTGGGACCGATTATCCTTCAAGGTGAAGTAGCAATGGCCTGATGAAGGCTGTCGAAGGTTTGATATCTCTCCTTCCACCCAAAGGATATCAAAATCGAGATCCAATCTGTCCCGGACCTTGGCTAAAAGATCCGAGATTTGCCAAACATGTCTGGCAGAAGAAGGAATAATCTGTTTAATGTCGGGGGAGATAACCCCTTCCAGGGCGGAAGGGGGAAACAGGTTTTTAATGGAATCATCTGACATGGTAATCTGAAGTATAGGTGGATTGAAAGAAGTAAGCAAGGTTTGTCCCATGCTATACGACACCTGGTTCTGTGGCAAAGCACATATTACACTTATACTCTGAAAGGCCACAATTGCACATTTTTGTCATTCGAGAAAAAAGGCATCAATCCAAATGAATTTCGAATGGGTAGCCGTCGCGGTTATATCTCACAAGTCAGGCTACAGACAGCATATCAATTGATGCAGGATTATGAAATCCCCTCAGTGGAAGTGGCCCGCCCAGCGTTTTAACCGCTCGCACTACTCCGACAGTCAACTGTTTCGAGTCCCTAACAAGTCGATTTTTGTTGAAGCAGACAAATATCTTTGCAACTGGTATTGTAACGTAAAAGAAATTCCTCCACTTTTTCGGCTGGCACCGGCCGGCTGATGAGATAGCCTTGAATCTGATCACAGCCTTGCTCACGCAGGAATGTTAGCTGCTCTTCCGTTTCCACGCCTTCTGCAATCGTTGTCAGATCTAGGCTCTTTGCTAAAGCGATGGTGGCCTTTGTGATCGCTGCGTCATTAGGATCTGTGGTGATGTCCTTTACAAAACTGCGGTCTATCTTCAAGGTATCCAGCGGAAAACGCTTCAAGTAGCTCATTGAGGAATAGCCGGTGCCAAAATCATCGACCGACAAGTTTAATCCAATCTCTTTTAGTTCATACAGCGCGGTTATGGTCTCCTCTACGTCGTGCATAATGATGCTCTCGGTGAGCTCAAGCCCCAGATGCTTAGGATCCAGGCGAGTGGTATCTAGAATCTGCTTTACTGACTTGACAAGGTTCCGTTCTCTAAACTGACGGCCGGACAAATTGACTCCTATGCTCAGCGGGATGAAACCGGCCATATGCCAAACCATTATCTGTGCACAGGCCGTTTTTAACACCCATTCCCCGATAGGGATAATCAGTCCGGTTTCTTCCGCAATGGGAATAAACTCTGCCGGGGATACCAGCCCCATCTCAGGATGTTCCCAGCGAATCAGCGCCTCCAGACCTACGATTCTGTCTGTCTGCATTTCCACCTGAGGCTGGTAATAGAGTACCAGTTCATTCTGCTCCAAAGCTTTCTTCAGCTTGGCCTCCATGTTGAGCCTGACCAGAGTGCGTGCGTTCATGTGCTTCGCGTAGAATTGAAAGTTGTTTCTGCCCGCCTCCTTTGCATAATACATAGCGGCGTCTGCATTCTTTAACAGCGTGTCGATATCCTCGCCATCCTCAGGGTAGACGGCAATTCCAGCGCTGCCCGTAATATACAATTCTTGACCATCAATCTTCACCGGCAGACTAATATGCTGGATTATGCGCTTTGCCACCCGGGCAACGTGCTCAACCTCCACTAGGCCGGTGAGCAGAATTGTAAATTCGTCGCCGCCCAGCCGTGATAGAGATGTCATAAACTGCTTTTCGGCTTCCCTCCTGGCAACGATGTCCGAGGTGCGAATGTCGGTTTTCAGATTTTCGGAAATCTTTTTTAATAGATTATCGCCGGCATTGTGTCCAAGTGTATCATTAATGCGCTTGAAGTTATCCAGATCCAGGAATATTATTATTACTTTTGTCCCGTCACGTCGTGCTATACGGATCGCCCTGTCTGCATGTTCTTTGAAAAGCTGGCGATTGGGCAAGCCGGTTAATACATCGTAGTACGCAAGAGACCGGATCTTTGCTTCGTCCATTTTACGTTTGGTTATGTCCTGCACTATACCGTGTATGCCGATCGATTTGCCGGTTTCATCAAAAACTACTTGGCCCTGCTCATGAACTGAGCGTTCGGTTCCATCCGGCAGGATGATCCGGTAGTCGATACCGTATAACTTGTCTTCATGCAAAGCCCTGTTAACGGCATTGTTAACATATGTCCGATCCTCT
>JAFDDO010000087.1 GCA_019310825.1 Deltaproteobacteria bacterium
CACAGTTCTCTCGTCATGTTGGACTTGATCCGGCATCCAGATCACGGAACGTTTTGAAAAGATACTGGATTCCGGCTTTTACCGGAATGACGCGGTCAGTTTTTCATTTCTTATAATTGCAAACTTTTAAAAGGACTTTAGACTGTCCAGTTGTGCAATCCCGTCCTGAACATAACGCCCTTCGGGCGAGCTTAAAAAAATCTCTGCCACGGATTTCACTGATTACACCGCCCTTTATTTCATAAATCTAAACTTAATCCGTGGCCATCCGTGTAATCCTTCTCTGAAAAGGAAATTCCTATACTATTAAATTAAGAGAGCGTTGACTTGTGACGATAGAGTATTATCGCCTATAATTTTTTTACATGGAGATTGCGCGCGGGATAGCCTAGTGCTGGAGAGTTTTGCCAAAGTAGGATAACAGCCACTTCAGAAAATGGAGGACGAAATATGATAAGTCACGTCCTACGATTGACATGTGTACTTGCGCTTTTGCTTACCTCCGGTTGCATCGACGCCACAACTGTGGTTTCGGTTAAAAAGGACGGAAGCGGTTCTGTGTTTGATGTCGTGTTTATCGGCAAAGGACTCCAGCAGATGTTTCAGCAGATGTCAGCGGCTATGGGCGGAGAAGCAGCGGCTAGTCAATCAGCCAACTCCCTCATAGATATTAAGAAATACAAAGCGCAGGCAGCAACCATGGGGGAGGGTGTGAGATTCATTTCGGCCAAGGAACTGAAGAAAACGGATGGTACAACAGGAGTCGGGGTTGTTTATGCCTTCGAAGATATACGGAAACTGAAGATCAGTTCTGATCCTGATATTCCGGGGCAGGCGGAGGGCCAAACCAGCAAGAAGAGCAATCCTATCACATTTGATTTTGCCATGGACCATGGTTCGAAACTGACAATTAATCTGCCTCAGAGTAATAATGGGAAAAAACCAAAATCGTCGGAGATGCCACCAGTAGACATGCAGGAGCGTCCTTCGGAACAGTTGGCTCAGATGAAACAGATGTTTGACGGGTTCCGTGTACGGATAATGGTGAAAGTGGATGGCGAAATTGTAAGGACAAATGCTTCCTATGTTCAAATAGATACCCAGAGCAAGAAGAAACAACTCGTGACTTTGCTCGATATGAACATTGGTGAAATTATGAAGGACGAGGAAGTGTTCAAGAAACTCGCCGCCATGGGTGAAATTCGAGACATGGAAACTGCATCAGAGAAGCTGAAAGGCATTCCTGGTCTCAAGATCGAGACGGCCAGGCGTGTCGAGATAGAGTTCCTGTAGAATTTTACAATATGCAATAATGAGTGTAAAAGTTGCCCCTTTCCTACGCAACTCACGATGGCAACTTTTTTACTCTAACGTATTTGGTACTTTTCGCAAATGAGCAGTAGCACGATATTTTGATTCAAAATCTTTATAGGCCCTTTCAACTGCATCGTCAGAAATATCCAGTACATTAGCTGCATTATTTATAGGTACCTCATGCTCCCACGCATAAAGGAGATAATCCAGCTTGTCAAATGAAATTCTGAAAAAGAACTCCTGATCGCTCACAGGAAGACTAAACGTGTCAGGACTGGGTTGACGATTAATAATTTCCGGAATTATTTCGAGATAATCAGCAAGTTGATATATTTGATTTTTGTAGAGATAGGTAAGTGGCTCAATATCAGTGCCCCCATCACCATATTTGCAGAAATCCCCTAATATAAACTCAGTACGATTGGTAGTTCCAACAACAAGAAGATTTCTCCGTTCTGCTTCAGCATAGAGATGCAACATTCGAGCCCTTATTTTTATATTTGCGAATGAAGTAATTGTACGAAATTCTTCCAAATTCAACCGTTTTTTCTTTATTTCTCCATCAGGCATTTGAACTTGAAGACAATAAAAACTGAAAGTATCTCGTTCCAAGAGGTCAGTCGGAAGCGTTATATTGTATTTACAACTAGGCTTATATTCGGGAATCAGTTTCTGTATAAACTCATCCCGCCATTTATAATGAACAATGCTATCAACTGTAGGTGTAATGTAAATTTTACGATATTCTATGCCTAAAGCTTGAGCATGTTTTATTGCATATTCACTACTAATTGGATTAGACTCCGTTTCAGGAAGAACAAGTCCTACTACTTTTTCTTTTCCTATCGCATGTACTGCAACAGCTGCTATGCAGGCGGAATCAATGCCGCCACTCAATCCAACTATGACTCCTTTTCTACGAAAAACAACATTCAACTGCTCCACAATAAATTTTGAAAGTTTCTCTAATTGCTGTGAAGGATCAATTTTTAAAACATCAAGGTTGAATATCATCAGAAGCCTCCTGTCTGAATTCACATTGTTTTTTATGTACATATTTTACAGTATCAAGCAACTTTGTTCGGTTTATCATTATTGCTATGTTCTTATTAGTAATTATTGCTATAAATTGCTGGTATGAAAGGATATGAAAGGGTACCGACCTGCAATCTTAGTAAACCACCTAGTGTGGACCCGCATACTAGATGGTATGGGGAGGGGAGGAGGAAACCACCCTTACCCGATTATATGGCGTTATTAATTATCTTTCAAACCATATATTCTTAAGTTTTTCATGGATAAATAAGGTTTTGTAGATTAATTTTGCCCATCTAAGACTAAAGAATAGGATAATCATTTTTTACTAGACATTATCCATCCAATACTTCCCGAACCTTGGCCGCCAGGGCCTGCACCGAACAAGGCTTCTGTATGAAGTTCATGCCTTCGTCCAGCACGCCTCGGTGGGCGATCACATCGTTGGTATAGCCGGACATGTAAAGTACCTTCACATCAGGATTATAACCGGATATCTGGTCAAACAGGGCCTTGCCGTCCATCTTTGGCATGACTACATCGGTAAGGATTAGGTGCAATGGTCCCTCGTGTTGGTTAAGAACCGTCAGCGCCTCCTTTCCGTTCTCTGCAACAAGGACCTTGTAGCCCTGCCGCTTGAGAATTGCATGAGAAAGATTTCTAACCTGCGCGTTGTCTTCAACAATGAGAATTGTCTCAGAGCCTTGTAAGTCTGGGGGCCCCATGGAATCGCTTTCTGACGGCGCGCCGGTTTCTTCAGATACGGGCAGATAGATTTTGAAGGTTGTGCCTTTGCCTATCTCGCTATAGACCCAGATATTGCCGCCGTGCTGCTTGACGATACCATAGACCGTAGCCAAGCCAAGCCCGGTTCCGTGCTCGCCCTTAGTGGAAAAAAACGGCTCGAAAAGATGCTCGCATGTTTCGGCACCCATACCGTACCCTGTGTCACTGACGCCCAGCATGACGTAGGCACCTGATTTTACGCCTTCATGCGTAGCAGCATAGTCTTCACCCAATTCTGTCAAGAATGTATCGAAGGTCAATGTGCCGCCCTCGGGCATGGCATCTTGTGCATTGACCGCCAAGTTCATGATCACCTGCTCCAGTTGGCCGATATCCCCGCGGATAAAAGGAACTTGCGAGGCGGGCATAAACCTGATGGCGATATCTTCCCGGATCGTTCTTCGCAACAGTTTTTCAAACCGGGTTAAAACCTTATTCAGGTCAACAGCCTTGAATTCCAGCGCTTGCTTGCGGCTAAAGGCCAAGAGCTGACGTACGATGTCCCGCGCCCGCATGCCCGCCTCTACGATCTGTTCAACAGACGCTTTGCGGGTGTCATTCCTATCAAAATCCTGAAGCAGCATTTCACCATATCCAAGAATCGGGGCCAGCAGGTTGTTCAGATCATGCGCCACACCTCCGGCCAGGCGACCTACAGATTCCAACTTCTGGGCTCCTTGAAATTGCGCTTCCAGTTTCCCTCTTTCTTCCTCGGCTCGTTTGCGCTCGGTGATGTCGGTGGATACGATCAAGACCGCTGGATCGTCGTAAGCGGTAAAAGGGATCTTGTATGTTTCAAGAACAGTGATGCTTCCGTCGGGGTTCTTCATCGTTTCTTCTGGAATATGTTTGGGTTTTTCGCCATTGATTACCTCGCGGTCGGCAGCGAGCATCCCCTGCAATTCCTTTTTATTCTCACAAATATCCGCGTGAAGCACCCCGGTTATCTCTTCAACTGTGGTGCCATAGAAATCGGTCAGTTTCTTGTTGGCCAGAATGAACCTTCCATCAAGGTCCTTGGCACAGATGAAAGCTGGAACCATATCCATAACGTCTCGCAACAGTTTTTTGCTGATTCTCAATTCGTTCTCCACCCGCTTGCACTCAATTTTACCTTGTTCCAGATTCTGAACCCTTTGTTCCAATTCTTCATAGGTTGGTTTGTCTGCCATTGAAAAAATTTCCCGTTCACAAAAGCAAGGCCATTATAACATCGTGTACTCGATGTCAGCCCAAGGTTTTTTAGCCTCAGTTGGTACATGATACGGCACTGAACTGATCAAATGCTCAGCAAGATCATACATCCCTGGAAGTCCCTCAGCAGAAGAGCGACCGCACCCAACGACACCAACTAACCCATCGCCAAGGATTGTTTGGGTCTGCTTTTTTATTTCGTGCGGATTCATGCTCTTTGCGCCCAAACATGTAATAGACGGCACATTTTATGTTAAAAAAGGCAGCAGGTCGTAACTTCTCAATAGCTTCAGGGTAAGATGTCCGGATTCCTGCTTTCGCAGGAATCCATTGAATAGTCGCAAATGTAATCTATCCCAATTTATTAAGAAGTTACGATTGCGTTAAAATCAGATAACATAAATATCCATGGTGAAGCAACCTTGTTTTAGATTCTTTACATAATCCTAATAGAACGCTAATAATTCTATTATATATTAAAATTTTAGCTCATATAAATCTATGATAAAGGCCTGGGAAAAATAAGTTGGTAGAATTTTCCCCCGGCCCTAAGGGTCATGTCATGGCGAGCCAAAAGGTCCTCTCGGTAGATGATGAAGAAGATATCCCGGAGCTACTGAAATTCAATTTTTCGCGAGAAGGTTATCAGGTTCTTTGCGCGGAATCAGGTGAGCAGGCTTTACGCCTCGTGCGATCGGAAAACCCTGACCTTATTGTACTGGACCTTATGCTTCCTGGCATAGACGGTCTGGAAGTCACAAGACGTCTGAAAAATGATCCCAACACCAAAAACATATCTATTGTAATGTTGACAGCCAAGGGCGAGAAAGCGGATATTGTAACAGGTCTGGAACTTGGAGCCGACGATTACATCACCAAGCCTTTTAGTCCGCGGATCCTGGTAGCGAGAGTCCGAGCGGTTCTCCGCAGAAAGATAAAAGGACATCTAGAACAGACATCGATTCTTCGAATTTACGATCTCGAAATTGATCGAGGACGCCACGAGGTGCTCGTCAATGGTAAGCCTGTCCAATTGACTTTCACAGAATTCGGCATTCTTAATTACATTGCGAGAAGGCCTGGATGGGTCTTTACCCGTTTCCAGATTGTCGAGGCTGTCCGTGGTGAGGATTATCCTGTCACTGATCGTTCGGTAGATGTCCAGATCGTTGGATTACGGAGGAAACTCGGGTCTGCCGGTAAATATATCGAGACAGTCCGTGGAGTCGGATATCGATTTAAGGAATAGGGTTATGCCAAAAAAGAAACGGTTGCTCTGGCAGCTTTATCCATCTTACCTATTCATCACTATTATCTCTCTGATAGCTGTAACATGGTATGCATCTGAGTCTTTGAAGCATTTCTTTCTTGAACAAACTGCTTCCGATCTCAAAGTAAGAGCCCGCTTTTTTGAGAAACAGGTCTTGGAACATCTTGATCCCATGGATGAAAAGGCTGTTGACCTGTTGTGCAAGAAAATCGGCAAGAGCGCTGCAACCCGTATTACCATCATACTTTCCTCTGGCAAGGTCGTTGGAGATTCTGAGAAGGATCCGACAAGAATGGATAATCATGTGGACAGGCCGGAATTCATTGATGCTTTGAACGGGCCTTCAGGCACATCTACACGGTACAGCCGGACCCTGGAAAAGGATATGATGTACGTGGGAATACCTATTAAGAAGAAAAACCATATCCTTGCGGTTGTTCGCACATCCGTCTCTGTGAATGACATAGATTTGGTCTTAAAAAGTATGAAGATCAAGATTGCGTTCGGATGTGATCTTGCTGAGGCCCAGGGCCGGAGCATCCAGGAGGTGGTCAGAAACACTGTCCTCCAGCAATTTGTTAAAAATGCATTGTCCAGCCAGGAGGCGGTTGAAAAGGAAATTGTCTTGTCTTCTGATAGAGAGAGGTTTCTTAATGGGCACGGCACGTTGCTCCGTGATGCAGAAGGGAAGCAAATCGGTGCACTTATCGTTTTGAATGATGTGACACGTCTTCTAAGACTTGAAAAGATCCGGCGCGAGTTTGTTGCCAATGCATCCCATGAGATAAAGACCCCAATTACAGCCATTAAGGGATTCGTGGAGACTCTCCGGGATGGTGCAGTGGAGAATCATGAGGACGCCGAGCGGTTTCTGGAAATCATCGGCAAACACGTAGATCGCCTTGAGGCCATTATTGAAGATCTTCTGAGCCTTTCCAGGCTTGAGCAGGAGGCTGGAAGAGAAGAAGTCTTGCTGGGTGAGGGCAGGCTAAAGGACGTGCTCGAGACCGCTATCCAGGTCTGTGAGGCCAACGCTATGGCAAAGAAAATAGAGGTTGAGCTGTCTTGTGCTGAAGATATAGTAGCAAAATTTGATCCTTTGCTCCTTGAACAGGCCATTGTGAACCTTATTGATAATGCCATTAAATATAGTGGCGAGGGGAAAATTGTCTGGGTAGAGGCCGTTCAGGCGGGAAAAGAGATCATTCTCAGCGTGCGTGATCAGGGATGCGGAATAGAAAAAAACCATTTACCCCGTCTCTTTGAACGATTTTACCGGGCAGACAAGGCAAGAAGCCGGCAACTTGGCGGGACGGGGCTGGGCCTTGCCATTGTCCAAACATATTGCCCAAGCCCATGGCGGCTATGTGGCTGTTGAGAGCACCCCTGGAAATGGGAGCACTTTTGCAATCCACTTGCCCAAGACATCTGTATGAAATCAGCCCGTAAGGAATCTGCCGATCCTGGGGATGAATTCTTTTTTGCGTGACATGATTTTTGGGATAAAACACTTATCATCCGGTACAGTCACCCCAAAGGCCTTTTCAATGATCGACCGGTCTTCGTTTCGCGGACTGTTGACCCTGAAACCTACTGGAAAGGTCGGGGATTCAGGGAGCTTCAATAGCCAGTCGTTTCCGGCAGGGCCTGACCGGAAGATTCCTGCCATCATCCGAGTGTCTCGCCAGTCTTACGTCAATCTCGATTACAGGCGAGACAAGGAGACATCCGTCAGGAGAAGGGTAAAAGACGTGTCTTTAGTGATTACTTCAGGTGCAGCGTGTGAATTACTACCCTGTGCACTTCTTCTTTGCCTTTCATGGTTTTTAGTACATTTTCTATGTCGAAGCGACCGGGAACCATACCCATGAATTGTATAAGATACCTTCGCCGGATGTCATGGGCCAAGAAGACGGTGCCTTCAGAGCTGAGGTATCTTTGAAACAATTCGATGATCGGTCCAATGAATGTCTCATTGTAAATTATCTCTGACCCGCAGATGATATCGTATCTGCCCGTCAAATTCGGATTATTCCAGTCCAGCTTTTCCACGCGCACATTCGGCAAGTTGTTGTGTTCAACATTCATTCTGAGCAATTCGAGGACATCCTCTTCATAGTCCGTGATAGTGACGTTGTGTCCCAAAGCGCCAAGGAAAAGGCCAGTGACGCCCATGCCTGCACCGATTTCCAGAATATTTTTTTGTTCATCAGTATTCATTTGAACCAGATGATCAGTCAAAACGATTGAAGCTTCCCAGACCTTTATCCAGAAGGGAAAGCTCTTGACATATTCCTCTCCTTCCCGCTCAAGACGTTCAATAAAGACATCCCAGTTTGCTATGCCATACAGCTCAAGCCTCTTGCCGCCAATGGCAATCGGCATCAGTTCCAGTTCGTATTTATCGCTGATAGTATTTTTCATTTTCGGATTCCTTTCCTAACGTATAGGAAGCCCACAGCCTAATCGCTTATAATACGTTGTCGGCGGCTGTCAATTGCCAGCCCTTGACACAAAAAACGTTCTGCCTCAACCATAAAAAGGAACGGACAAGCTACTGAATATGAATGAATATACAAGGTGAATAATGATCTTAACAAGCCGCGCTTAAGGATTGGGTAATCTCCGGTTTTAGATCAATGGCTCCCTGCACTGCAATAAAATGGCAACCACTACGAATATTCCATGCGGTGATGTACCCTAAAATTCTTTGCCATACGATATAGCCCAATTGATAGTACAGGAATTTCCTTTTTTTGACACTGATTACACGGATTACACGGATGGCTACAGATTAGGTTTACAGTGAAATCCGTGTCAGAGATTTTTTGAATTCGCCTGAAGGGCGTTAAGTTCTTGACCAAAGGCATTACATCTT